>CALGEE010000365.1 GCA_937881525.1 uncultured Sphingomonadales bacterium
GCAGCGTCCGACCCAACTGCGCCCATTGCGATGCCGTAATGCGCACGCGCCATTGCCGGTGCGTCATTCACTCCGTCCCCGATCATTGCGACGGTGCTATATTGTGCGACCAGCTCCTCGATCGCTGTGACCTTGTCCTCGGGCAAGAGTTCTGCACGCACCTCGTCGATGCCGACCTCGGCAGCCACTGCACTTGCGGTGGCCGCGTTGTCACCCGTTAGCATGATGATCTTTTTAACGCCTTGAGCGTGCAAGCGCGCGATAATGCCCTTGGCATCTGGCCGGATCCGGTCACGCAGTTCGAGAACGCCGCTGACGCCTTTCGCGTCACCGATCGCCACAAGCGTGCTTCCAGCGCCTTCGATCTGATTGCGTAGATCAGCCGGGATATCCCCGCCAAGGCCCTTTTCCTCGGCAAACCGATCGGAGCCGAGCCATATGGACTGACCATCCATTTGACCCTCAAGGCCGCGTCCTGGAACGGTTCGGGTATCCTCGGCGGCGACAATTTTTATTCCGTCTCGCTCTGCACGGCCAAGGATCGCCCGTGCCAGAGGATGTGACGAGCGCGCTTCGAGGGCAACGGCCCGTGCCATAAGTTCGGCTTCGCTTGTGTCACCAAGCGGATAAATGGCCGCAACCTCGGGCTCACTCATGGTGATCGTACCGGTCTTGTCCATGGCCAGTGCTGTCGTGCGACCCGGGGCTTCGACATAGGCTCCGCCCTTGATCAGCACACCGTTGCGCGCCGAGGCGGCGAGGGCCGCGACAATAGAAACTGGAGTCGAGATCACCAAAGCACAAGGGCAGGCGATGACCAAAAGAACCAGTGCGTTGTAGAACCAAAAGCCCCAATCGCCGCCCGCGACAAGTGGGGGGATTACAGCAATGAGAATGGCAAGCACCATCACAACTGGCGTGTAAATGCGGGCGAACTTTGTCACCCATTGTTCGACCTCCGCGCGACGCGAATGCGCATCGCCAACCATGCGAATGATCTTGGACAGAACCGTGTCAGACGCGGCCTTCGATGCCCGTACAGTCAACGTGCCCTCACCATTTATGGTGCCCGCGTAGACATCGTCGCCTGCCTCCTTTGGCACCAAGGCGCTTTCACCTGTAATGGGGGCCTGGTCGACGGCTCCCGCCCCGTCGACAACTTCTCCGTCGAGAGGAATGCGGTCACCACCGCGCACGATGAACTTGGTTCCAATAGCAACGGCCGCTGCAGGCATATCAGCCTCAGACCCATCATCGTAAATAATCCGCGCCGTAGGAGGCGCGAGGTCGAGAAGTGCCGAGACAGCATTGCGTGCGCGCCCGACGCTCCAGCTTTCAAGATACAGTGAAAGTGAGAAGAAAAACGCAACAGTCGCGGCCTCAAAGAACTCTCCAAGTGCGATTGCACCGGCAACGGCAACCACCATCAACAGGTTCATATCAGGAGAGATCCGACGCGCAGACGACCATGCTTTAGGTGCGACCAGCCACACACCTAATAGAATAGCGCCAGCGAACAAGGCGATTTCCGCAATTGGCATCGCGGCTTCACCATGGCCGGAAAAAATGCCGATGGCCCCGCCGATGCCAGTTTCAACAAGGTGGTAAATGAACCCCGCCGCCCAAAAGCCTCCGCTCAGCATCGTGAACAGCTTTTGTTTCTTCAGATGTGCAGCCTGATCAGCGCTGGCGTCCTCGACATCCCACGGTTTGGCCGTCATGCCTGTTGATGCGACCGCCTTGATGATGTTGTCCGAGGACACTGACGTGCCACCTTCAAGAACGGTCATTCTGGCGTTAATGACGTCAAAGGCCAGAAATTCCGCCCCTCCGACCTCTGGACCGACGACTTTGTTGAGGATCGAGACCTCTTCCGCGCAGTCCAAACCGCTGACGTGAAAACTTCGCCCGTCGGAGGCGCTGACTTGCGTTGGCGCGATAGCATCACCGCCGCAGCAACTTGTACCTGTTTCTGAAGAAGAAGCAGCGGCATGATCGTGATCATGATGAGCAGCAACGTGTGGCATGAATTATCCCTAGATTCGCGACTATTTTGGCAAGGATACGAGCTACAGCAACTAGAGCTTCAAGAAGAAAAACGACAGCCCGTCCGATATTCGTTTAAACTACGAAAACCTGCCTCAATTAGTCACCATCGAACATTTGATGCCAAGCAAGAAAGTACCTGACGGTGTGATGACCACGCGCAAATTCAAACAGATCCTCTCTTCCATCAAAGAAATTGGATTGATTGAGCCGCTTTCTATAATCCCAACAGATGACCAAAACGAAACCTTCCTCCTACTCGATGGGAACCTACGCGTGCTCGCACTCAAGGAATTGGGCGAAGATCAGGCCCCTTGTCTTATCGCCAAAGATTTTGAGACCTACACCTACAATCATCGCATAAATAGACTGTCTACGGTGCAGGAGCACTATATGTTGCGTCGCGCAATCGACAAAGGTGTCAGCAAAGAGCGCTTAGCACGCGCGTTTAATGTCAATCTCTCAGCCATTAACACTCGTGTGAACTTGTTGCATGGTGTGTGCCCCCAGGCCGTTGAGCTCTTACAAGACCAACAGTTCAACCCAGAGGTCACACGTTTCCTGCGCAAAATGAAAGCTGCGCGCCAAGTGGAGGCCGTCGAGTTGATGATCGCCGCAGATAAAATCACAGGACCCCACGCTGAAGCCCTACTTAAGGCAACGCCGCCAGAACAGCGCACAGACACGGCGCCCTCCAAACCAGACATTCCTCAAGGAGATCCGTTAGAAAAGATCGTTAAATTGGAAAAAGAAATGAGCCAGGTGCAAACCAAGTACAAAGATGCAGAGGCCAATTACGGCTCAGACCTCCTTAATTTAGTCGTCGCGCGCGGGTATTTAAGCAAACTGATCTCCACACCAACCGTGAAAGATTACCTAACACAGAACCATCCTGATATTCTCGATACCTTTGAGCTTGTGGTGAATACTGTGAGCATGGACTATGCCGTCAGCGCAGAAGAACGGGATCCAAATACAGGCTCAGACGATGCAGATGCTGACAAAGATGACCCATCAGATGAGCCTTCGGACGATGAATAACAGCATATGTGCTGAAAACCATTCTCGCTATGCCTGTCGTCTTCTTGATTGGGCAAGTCTAAAACTGACGATCTTTATGCAAATAATACACATTTTTTGCTTAAAAACAGACACTTAAGTGCGTAACAAATCAACTCTCGTTTGCGCTCAACGCTCCCATTGGGCGCATGGGCTTCACCTTGTCATAGTCGGCTTGTGAGATGCTGGTGCTGGTAGCTTGAGGCATACCACTCACAGAGTCCTGCGGTTTAGGTGTGTTACGGAACTTTGGAATGGGAGGTGGCGCTGGTTTCGATAGCCCTATCCCCTTGCCAGACTTTACAGGCTTTTTCTTCTTCACCTCGCCTGCCTTCAGCCTGCTATCGAGCTTGTTTGCCAAGAAGCTGGCCGTATTCGCAAAAGTCTTTAGATCATCGACTGCCTGCTCAATCGTATTGGATCCTGCGGACTTTTCGATCATGTCAATGAGGCGGCGCATTTCTTCACGATCATCCATGAGCAGCTCCTAGGTTTACATACTGGGGTGGCGCAAAATCACCACCCAGAACTGATAAGTACTTCCCTAGAAAAAACCGCAGTGCAAATTTTTTAGCTGCAAGACCCATTTCGAGCGCTTTCATAGACCCATCCTCTCGGGCTGCATCCACTTATGACGCGCTTTTTGGTCTAGGGCGCCCTCGCTTAATTTTTGATGTTTTCTTAGCAAGCGTGCCAGGGCTAGATGGTTGCTTTCTCCAGTCTGCTCAAGACGTTCTGCATAATAGCGTAATTTACTCGCAAAGGTTGAAAGTGCGTCTGCGCTTGGGTCAATGTTTTGAATGCGCAAAGTTCGCAGGTAACATTCACTTTTCCCAAGCCAAGCGCGGCAAAACTCCGTGGAATGCTGCACAAGTCCTGCAGAGATAAGTTCGCGGCGCGCTGTTTCTAAAATATGTCGTGACATCTAAAATTCCTCAACTGTTGGGCAGGAGGACCTGCCTCACAGTTATTTATCACTTAAACATCTGTTTTTATGAGGAATACACCTTAAAGGTGTGATGTGTTCTACTTATTGATGTGCGGGCAAACACTGCATGTTAACATGGCATTTATTTACAAGTGACCAAACAGTACTGTTTGAGCAAAGTGGGCAAACAGTACTGTTGCAAACACAGTGTTTGATTAGCGAACCTGTGGATAAAATGCACCCTAAGGTTGTTTATACTTGTTTTAACGGCCCACAGATTTTGGAAACTCACCCTTGCCGACATTCTCAATATACTGCCGCGCTGTGCGTAGATATCGACTGGTCTGATTGGCAATGCTTGTGCGCGCACGGTGATTGTGTGCTTTGACCTGCATCGCCTGTTTGGTCCGCCGTTCACCATATTTGGTCTCAGGCATAAGATTAGGCTTAAGCCCCGCTTTTACACCTAAGTCATATTTTGACATATCGGGATAATACAGGTGCAGATCCCAGAGTGTCAGTGTTTTGTACAGTGTGTGTGAAGAGACATTTTTATAGATTGGGTAACGTGCTGAGGAAGCACGCGTAGATTCATTATTTTTTAAAAGTGAATGTGCGCGTAAGTGCAGTGCTTTAGTCTCTTCGTGGATCTGATTGAAGGGTTTGCGAGGATCAAGCCAGTAGTTCAGGCCAATGCCTGCTTCTTCTGGCATTGCTTTATTCTGTTCTGCAAAGAGCAATTGATGACTTCGCCACCAAGATAAGAAGTCATTGCCAAAAACATTCCCAAAATCATTATAAAGCCACCCCAGTCTTCCATTGCCACTTTGGCGGCATGTGCGTTTGTATGCGGTGTTGCGCCGTAAGAAAGCCCACCACCAGTAATAAAGCGAGGCCATGAAGGCAGGTGCATCTTTATAGGGCGAATTTCTGGGCTCACGGAATCTCGTGCCTTTTAAATCGTCTATATTTGGCGGAGCTGTCATAAAGCTCAGTGGCGATTGCAGCTCAATGGTCGCGTCGTAGACCATAAAACCATCTCCTTCATGATGTATATGGTTTTAGTTTTTCAAGGTTCAAAGTCGATAGCGTGAGTCTCATTCTGTGCTTGTTTGAACCTACATGCCCGCAAATGACTGTTCACCTTAACTTTGTGTCATGAAGCGTCATCCAGCATCAGAGTTTGCAACCACCCCTGTGTTTTCAGGGGTTTCAATCAAATGTTCTGAAAGGAAAAACCAATGTCAGTTCAATCTCAAATTAAACACGACATCCATACGCGCCTCGAGCAAATGTCCGCCGCGCGCGTGGTCTGGGAAGAAGGCACAATGCGTGCCGCCACAACTGAGCTCTATGCAATCTTGGAGCAAATCTACGCACTTTATTCTGAGTTGAAGGCCGAAGTAGGCAAGCGTCGTGCCTTTGCCTCACTGCTCACAGATTTGGATCTAAAAATTCAGGCAAATACCAGCTTAGCACTGAAGGTCATTCGCTATGTCTTTGGTAAAGCAGGTCGGCGTGAGGACTCTTACGCCCGCGTGATTGCGATCGCCCATGACATGAAAGGTCCAGATCAAAGCTTCACCAGCTATGTGCAAGAATGTGGCGGCATTGAAGAGGTGCGCCGCGTTCCTAAGGCACAAAAAGCCAGCACAATGAGCAAGGATGATTATAAAAAGCTAGCGCTTGATGGCCTGGCAGATGTCCAGGTCGGGGTCAGCACATTTGAGCTTCCTACCTTCATTCAACCAAATACAGACTATGAAGAAGATTACGCGGTTGCTCTTGTGCGCTGTCACGATGATGGCACAGGTACAATTGTCTACGGTTGCAACGAAGCAGGTGTCATTGACGCAGTCCTAGTATCTTCCGGCAAAGATCTGGATCAACGTGCCCAGGATAGCAAAGCGCAGGTTGATGCTGGTGATCTTGCAGAACGGCGTGCACGCGATGTCCGCGAATTCACCTCCAAAATGATCACTGTGAGCTCAATGCCGAATGCAAGTGTTAACGGTGGCGCACTCCGCACAAACGGGGCTGCAACCCCGCATTACGGCTAAGGCGAAACGAAAGGGCGGCTTTCGGGTCGCCCTTCTCCCTTTCTCTCATGGAGGCAAACATGTCCTTTGATCTTAAACACCTTCCATCCGCATTTAACGATCTCGTTATCGCTGATCCGCTGAACGCAGGCATCATAAAGCAATACTGTACTGTTATACCCTCAAAGCCCCTAATACTCGTGGGACCGCCAGGCGCTGGAAAAACTGAAGCCGCGCGTGTGATTGCACAGACTTACTTTAAAACCAAAAACATCCAGAACATGACCTGGGAATTTAATGGGGGAAGTTCAGGAAAAGACCTGCAGTCACAAATTATGGCAGAGGCTAATTTCCAGCTCTTTGGAAACCCGGACAAAGCTCTTGTTGTTATTAACGAAATCGACACGCTAGATCTTCGCACGCAGCAACCCTCATTTCGCGACTTTATGGACGCAAAGCGCTCTTACATCCGCTTCATTGCTACGACCAATCACAAATCGCGGATACTCGGTGCCATCCTAAGCAGGTTTCGCGTTGTAGATCTTACCACACCAACAAACCAAGACTGGGTGCCTCGTGCAAAAGCTATTCTCGAAGACGAAGGCATGTCGCCATCCACTCAAGACGTTGCACTCATGCTCCAAAGTTTTGAAGGCAGTGCTCGAGATTTGATCGATTTGTTGGAGGAGACCGTGATCGGATGGCGCACTGCACAGTCACCGGCGCCAATCACATCACATTCTTCAGGGAGGGCACTCTGATGAAAGATTTATTTGACGAAAAAGGTCTCTACGAGCTGGAGATGTCGCCTGAACAAACTGATTTCTTATGGTTTCTCGATCAGTGTGGATTTGATGTAAAGGTTCGCGCACTCAGACACACTGACGTTTTTGATCGCATGCGCGGTTTATTAATGCACAAAAATGAGCAGGAAAATCTAGCTCTCGAGTCGAGTCTCCATCACAACTTCCTATTAGACGGGTACTCTAGAAATCCTTCCCCTGGACACCCAGCAGCGCGAAGACATTACAATCGCTTCTGGGGGTATAAATTCCCCAGCAATCAAAAGAGCAATTTAATTCATGTAAAATTGCGCCAAATTGA
>CALGEE010000366.1 GCA_937881525.1 uncultured Sphingomonadales bacterium
TGAAAGTAATGGTAGACGCTGAGGGGTTCGAACCCACGACCCGCTGATTAAGAGTCAGCTGCTCTACCAACTGAGCTAAGCGTCCCCATTTCGGGATGGCCAGATGCGCAGTCCCGTTTGGATCGCCGCCTTTGATGCTATTCGCGGCCTTTGTCAAGCACGCCTGCGGGATTTATTGGAATTGACCATGCTTTGAGCCAGGATGGCGTTCGATGGACATGATGATGCCCACGCATAACATCATCGTCAGCATCGACGATCCGCCATGACTGACGAAGGGCAGTGGTATTCCAGCAACTGGGGCCAGGCCAACCACCATCAGTAAATTGATCATGATGTAGAAGAATATCGTGCAGGTCAGGCCCGCGGCGACCAATTTTCCGTATCGCGTCTTGCTCTGCACCGCGACTTTTAAGCCCCAGCGCATCAGCATGAAATAGAGAAACAGGATAAAGAAGCCGCCAATGATGCCCCATTCTTCGGCCATTGTCGCAAAGACAAAGTCTGTATGACCTTCGGGAAGATAATCGAGATGGCTTTGTGTGCCATTGCCAAAGCCCTTGCCAAAGATGCCACCTGATCCAATCGCGATTTTTGACTGGGTGATATGATAGCCGGCGCCAAGAGGGTCATTTTCAGGGTTGAGAAAAATCAGAACCCGATCTTGCTGATACGCCTTCATCCCAAAATAATAGACCAATGGCGCAACAACCGCGAGGGCCGCGCCAGCGCCGATGAAGTAGATCAGCGGTAGGCCCGCCATGAAGCCAACAACGCCAAGCCCAAAGGCGTAAGCGATAGCGGCGTCAAAATCCGGCTGGATGATAACCATCGCGCTTGGCAGGATCAGGATTAAAACAAGCGGCCATATCGCTTCAATGCCATATATCCGGTTTGGTGGAAGTCGGTCGAAAAACCATGCAGCGGCCAGCACCATCGCTGGCTTCATTAATTCGGAAGGCTGCAGCGTGATAAAGCCCAGGTTGATCCAACGCTGACTTCCGCCGCCGACAAAACCCATGAGTTCGACGACCACGAGCAAGAGCAAAAGCAGCAGGTACAATGGGAAAGTTATTGATTTCCAAAATCCCAGTGGCATTCGTGACATCGCGATCGCCAGTACGAGGAGTGCGATAAAGCGCAGGACATGTTTGCCTGCCCATGGTTCCAGATGACCACCAGCTGCCGAGTATAAGACGGTTGCGCCAAAGCCCACCAGCGCCATCAGAATGAAGATTACGCGCCAGGGCAAGGCGGCGATAGGCGCAGGGACTATGCCGTTCATATTGTCGGATCCAGCGGCGGCGGCGCGGTGGGCTGCCCCTGGAACGTCGCGTATTTGGCCGCCATACGTTGTTCGATATTACCGCCCCAGCCTGCCTCTAGCGCTTCCAGCGAAGCCATGGCCTGCGCACGGTCATATAAGAAGGTCAGAACATCTTTTGCAATGGGTGCTGCTGCACGCGCGCCACCCATGCCATGTTCGATGACAACTGATGCGGCGTACCGCGGTGCGGCAACGGGTGCAAAACATACGAAAAGCCCGTGATCACGATATTTCCATGCCCCGGATTGTCCGCGTTGCGCCCCTGCGATGCGGCGCACTTGCGCGGTGCCGGTTTTGCCCGCCATCGTTATGTTTTCAAGCTGCAGTTTGCTGCGCACGGCTGTGCCGGCGCCATTGACAACCAAGTTCATGCCGTCTCGTACAACATCAAGATGTTCGGTTGGAAAGGAGAGGGGCTTTGGCGCTGCCCGTTTTTTTAACAATATTTCGGGCTGCACATGCAAGCCGGAGGAAATGCGAGCAGCCATCACAGCCAATTGAAATGGACTTGCGATGATATAGCCTTGTCCAATGACCGCATTGAGCGTGTCGGATTCCGACCATTTCTGGCCATATTTGCTGATTTTCCAAGCGCTGTCGGGCACGGTGCCATAGCGTTGCGAAGGGAAAGGCAGCGAAAATTCCTGACCAAGGCCTAACTCCCGCCCGACAGGGGCGATTTTGTCATAACCGATCCGACGCCCCATCGCATAAAAATAGGTATTGCAGCTTTTCATGATAGCCGTGCGCATGTTTACTGCGCCATGGCGCTCGAGGCATTTGAACACGCGATTGCCAAGTCGATACCCGCCGTTGCAGACAACCGTCTCATCAGGGTCAATGCCTTGGCGCAACATCGCGAGGCCAGCTACTGGTTTTAATGTAGAGCCCGGAGGGTAAAGCCCCTGCAACGCCTTGTTCAGCATGGGGATATGATCGTCGCTGTTCAGCATTTTCCATTCGACCCGGCCAATGCCATCGGAAAAACTATTGGGATCGTAACATGGCATTGATGCCATGGTTAGAATGTCGCCTGTGAGACAATCGAACACGACAACTGACCCTGATTCCAGACCAAGCCGGCGGGCAGCATAATTATGCAGATCAATGTCGATCGTGAGTTGGACCGGCTTTCCAGCAATGTCGGGTCGTGTGGCGAGGTCACGGATAATTTTGCCACGCGCGGTAACCTCCGTGCGCTTTGCCCCCGGTTCGCCCTGCAAACGGTCTTCTAACGTCTTTTCAAGGCCGTCCTTGCCGACCTTAAACCCTGGCGTAATAAGCAACGGCTTTTTGCTCTTCTGATATTCCTCGGCCGATACGGTGCCAACATAGCCAATCAGATGACCGACGGCTGCGCCGCTTGGGTAAAAGCGCGAATAACCCTGACGCGGGCTAACACCGGGAAGGTCAGGCAAGCGGACGCTGACGGCTGCAAATCGTTCATAATCCAGGCCGGCGGCAACTTGCACAGGTTGAAACCCTTGCGCGTTCTTGAGCTCGCGGTGAATGCGGTCAACATCATCGGTGGAAAGCGTCAGCAGTTCCGCCAGCGTGCGGACCGTTTCATCCTTTTGCACCAGCCGATCTGGAATGATGTCGACCCGAAAGTCAGCGCGGTTGGTGGCAATTGGTTTGCCATATCGGTCCACGAACCAGCCCCTGCGCGGGGGAATGATAGTCAGATTAACGCGGTTGCTTTCGGCCAATAGCTCGTATTTTTCATTATCGGCCACTGCGATATAAGACATACGCGCAGCCACGGTCAGACCAATAGCTGCCTGCACGCCGCCCATAAAAACGGCACGTCGTGAGAAGGTGAAATCAAGCTGCCCTGATGTGGCTCGCTTTTCGATTTTCATGTTGCCAATCGCCAGCTGTCGAGACGCGCACATATGCGCACGACGAGTGGATATAGCAATATCGACAATATAATCTGGGGCATTAACAAACTCGGTTCAGGTGCTGCGTGGGCAAGGCCAGCGATCCACAACCCGCCAAGTAAAACGGCGGTTATGAGCAAGGATGCAATGAACCAGTCCTGAAAATAATCACGCCAGATGGCGCGTGAATAAATAATCTCGAGAGCAAGCATCGCGAGGGACCAGAGCAGACCAGCGCTGCCGAAGGGCTGACCACTGAAAAGATCGTCCATCAAACCGAAGGGAATGCCAGACCACACGGGAAGCAAGCCAGGGCGCATCAAGCGCCAACCGAGCATCATCAAAAGGCCGAAGGGCGGCAATAACGGTTCAGTTGTAAATATGGGCAAGGTCGTGACCATCGACGCCAGAATGACCGAGGCAATCGGGATCGCCAACATTTTGAGTAACGATTGTTCGCGGTCAAAACGGCTTTTATATTCGCGTCCCTGCCGTGTCGGTAGGCGGATAGCGGTTACCGGAATTTTCACTCTTTAATCTCTTTGGTCTTGCCGTCAGGGACGGCAGCTTGTTGGGCCGCTCGGGCTTCGCCCTGATATTGTTGCACGACGATTGCATAAGGCGTGTTGCCGGGGTCAGCAAAAGGGATCGCCAACGCCCCATCGCTGGTTTTGCGAATGACGCGGGCAAAGGGAATGTTCGGGCGGTACAAGCCGCCATTGCCGGAGGTTACAATCACGTCACCTACTCTAAACGGACTTTCGCCCAAGTTTAGCGGCTTGATGAGAACTGTTCCGTTGCCAAGCCCAGCTGAAAATGCAGGTAGGCCGTCACTCACGCGCATCACGGGCACCAGATTTTCGGCGTCCGTTACCAACAGAATTCGGGCAGTTGTTGGGCCGACTTCGATAACCCGGCCTATGAGCCCCGCGGGGCCCCGCACTGGTTGCGCACGTTCCACACCATAATTGCGACCGACCGATAAGGTCGCGACCCGCCGCGTGCTGGATGCGGTAGAGCTAATGAGCCGGCCAACGGCGATTTGCTGCTCGCCTTCGTCGGTTAGTTTTAGCAATCCCCGCAGCCGCGCATTTTCAATGCGAAGCGCGCGCGCTTCGATCAATTTGCTCCAGTTGGTCCGTGCTTCTTTTTCGAGCGTCACATTTTTCGAGGCAGCGTCTACATAGGCGGACGCAGAGCGCGTGATACCTTCTGTGGACAGTCGAAGCGCGCTGAAAATACGCGCGATCGGGGCGGTGATTTCTGCACCAAAGGTCCTAAGAGCTGCAAAGCCAGTTGGATCGACGACCGATATCGACAGAAGCAGCGCAGCCACTATTGTCCCTGCAGTCGCCGCCAGATAGGTTACGAACAGGCTGTATTGCGCCTTCCGGGAAAATCCGGGGCGCCGATGCGGTGGCGGCGCCATCCTAACCTCGCCTTAGGCGGTGAGCAGGACGCCGCGGAAGATCGGGTCTTCCATGGCCCGGCCAGTGCCGATAGCAACGCACGTCAACGGGTCTTCGGCAACCGTGACGGGCAGGCCGGTTTCATCACGCAGAAATTCGTCAAGACCGACCATCAAAGCGCCGCCACCTGTCAGAACAATTCCTTGATCTACGATGTCAGCCGCCAGTTCTGGCGCGGTGTTTTCAAGCGCAACGCGCACACCTTCGAGGATGGTACCGATCGGTTCTGATAAGGCTTCGGCAATCTGCCCCTGATTAATCGAAATTTCCTTCGGCACGCCGTTTACAAGATCGCGGCCCTTTATGTGCAACGTCTCGCCAATGCCATCGGCTGGGGGACGGGCGGTTCCAAAATCCTTCTTGATCCGCTCGGCGGTTGATTCCCCGATAAGCAGGTTATGGTGTCGTCGAACATAGGACACAATCGCCTCGTCCATCTTATCACCACCGGTACGAACGGAGGTTGTGTAAGCAAGGCCGCGCAAGGACAGGATAGCAACTTCAGTCGTGCCACCGCCAATATCGACAACCATTGAACCAATGGGTTCAGTTACTGGCATATTTGCGCCAATGGCAGCCGCCATGGGTTCCTCGATAAGGAACACCTGAGACGCACCCGCATTTGAGGCCGCGTCGCGAATCGCGCGGCGTTCAACCGAGGTTGATCCCGATGGAACGCAAATGACAATTTCAGGATAGCTAAACATGTGGCGCTTGCCGTGTACCTTGTGGATGAAGTACTTGATCATCTGCTCGGCAACATCAATGTCGGCAATCACGCCATCACGCAGCGGGCGAATGGCTTCGATGCTGTCCGGGGTTTTACCCATCATCAGCTTCGCGTCGTCGCCAACCGCCTTCACGCGCTTGATACCATTCAGCGTTTCAATCGCCACAACCGAAGGTTCGTTCAGGACAATGCCTTGACCACGGACATACACCACCGTGTTGGCGGTGCCGAGATCAATTGCCATATCCTGCGATGCGAAACGGAAAAACTTGCCAAATACCATGTAATATCCACCCAGTCCGGTTTGGTGAGAGTCCTTTGGAGCACGCCCAAATAATCGCGCGATCCTAGCGGAATTTGCTGTTTTACAAAACAGATATTTGGCTGGATTGCGTTCCATTAAGGAGTCGCTTGAAGAGTCCGCTTGGGCTAGGAACCTTCAGATGTCAATAAGAAGGCTCCCCGAAAATCTCGTCAACCGGATTGCCGCGGGTGAAGTGGTGGAAAGACCAGCCAGCGCGTTGAAGGAACTGGTTGAAAACGCCATCGATTCGGGCGCGCGAAATATCATAGTGCGCTTAAGCGCAGGTGGCATTGATCTGGTTGAAGTCACTGACGATGGCTGTGGCATGTCGCCCTCGGACATGGCATTGGCGCTTGAACGGCATGCAACATCGAAATTGCCCGATGAAAATATTGAAATGGTCTCGACGCTTGGTTTTCGGGGTGAGGCTTTGCCCTCCATTGCCAGCGTGTCAAAAATGACCCTGGAAAGCAGGCCGGTAGGCGCCGAAGGCTGGACTCGAATGGTGGATCATGGCGTGGTGACGGGTGAGGGACCGGCCGCCTTACCGCATGGCACGCGGGTGCGGGTTGAGAATCTCTTCGGCAATGTGCCCGCACGGCGCAAATTCCTGCGCAGCGCGCGCGCCGAATATGCCGCCGCTCTGGACACTATGAAGCGGCTTGCGATGGCGCGGCCGGACATTGGTTTTGTGGTCGAACATGACGGACGGCGTGTGTTGGCGGTGCAGCCAACGTCCATGCGGCCGGAGCGCGTCGCAGCGCTGACCAGCAGCGAACTTATCGACAACAGCGTTGCCTTGGATTTTGAGCGCGAAGGCGTTCGGCTTGGCGGGGTTGCCAGCCTGCCGACTTATAATCGCGGCGTTGCCGACCATCAGTTTCTGTTCGTCAATGGCCGTCCTGTAAAGGATCGGCTTCTCATCGGCGCGGTGCGCGGGGCTTATGCCGAAATGCTGGCGCGTGACCGGCATGCCGTGGTTGCTTTGTTTCTCGACCTGCCACCGACTTTAGTTGATGTAAACGTCCACCCAGCCAAGACAGAGGTGCGCTTTCGTGACCCAGCGCTCATCCGCGGAATGATTGTGTCCGGCCTGCGCCATGCGTTGGATCAATCCAGCTTTCGCGCCGTGCAACGCCTGTCCGCTGATGCGCTCTCCGCATGGCAGCAGGAACCCATGCAGACCGCGCAAGGCGACATATTTGCGCGCCCTGCCACTTTGGGCGCAAATGCCTATCAGGGGCAATATGGCCAACGGCACACCTATACGTCGGTCTATGAAAACCGCAGCAGCTTTGCGGATATCGGCGCGATCCCAGGCGAAGACCTCGCGCCTTTATGGGGCAGGGCCGCCGAAGCGCACGAACCCGTCCCCGACCGCGGGCGCAATCCGCTTGGCGTTGCGCGCGGACAAGTCGCCAGCACCTATATTGTGGCCGAGGCAGAAGACGGCCTTGTCATCGTTGACCAACACGCCGCGCATGAACGACTTGTGCTTGAACGCATGCGCAAAGCAATGGCGGCGGCGGGCGGCGCAGTGCCATCGCAGGCGCTGCTGTTGCCGGTGGTGGTGGAGTTGGAAGAACCCGCCTGTGACCGTCTTGAGGCGCGGGCGCAGGAGCTTTCTGCCTTCGGTCTGGACGTAGAACGCTTTGGCCCCGGCGCTATGCTCGTGCGCGCCACGCCAGCGGTGCTGGGCGATGGCGATGCCAAGGGGTTGCTTGAGGACCTAGCCGACGATCTTGCCGCTTATGACGACGCGCTATCGCTTAAGGAACGCATCGACCATGTCGCCGCAACCATGGCCTGCCACGGCTCCGTCCGCGCAGGCCGCGTGCTGTCGGTTACGGAAATGAACGCCCTTTTGCGCGAAATGGAAGTCACCCCGCATAGTGGCCAGTGCAACCATGGCAGGCCGACTTGGGTTAAGTTGGCACTTGGGGATGTGGAGAAGCTGTTCGGGCGGAAGTGAGGCGCTGGGGTTGAAGTAAGACCCTGAAACAACCTGTGCTCTGCCAGCTTCTGGCCCAAGCTTCTTTATTTTAGCGGTCGCGACGCAAAGCCATGCACCTCAAACATTAAACCTAAACAGCATGATATCGCCGTCTTTGACGAGATATTCCTTGCCTTCCGAACGCCATTTGCCGGCTTCTTTCGCGCCAGCTTCGCCATTATATTGGACATAATCTTCATAGGCCATGGTTTCGGCGCGGATGAAGCCTTTTTCGAAATCGCTGTGAATGGCGCCTGCCGCATTTGGTCCGGTTGCACCTTTGTGGACAGTCCATGCGCGGGCTTCTTTGGGACCAACGGTGAAGAAGGTGATGAGGTGAAGCAATTCATAGCCTGCGCGAATTACTCGGGCGAGGCCGGTTTCGGTGAGGCCAAGGTCGTCTAGGAATACTTCGCGATCCTCAGGCGGCATTGTCGAAATTTCGGCTTCGATCGCGGCCGACACGACGACGGCTTCGGCGCCTTCGGCCTTCGCCTTTTCAAAGACGCGTGCGGACAGCGCATTGCCATTTGCCGCGCTCGCTTCTTCGACATTGCAGACATAGAGCACGGGTTTCGCCGTCAAAAGCTGCGCCATTTGGAAATGGCGTTCCTCTTCGGCATCGTCGCGCTTGGTGAGGCGGGCGGGCTTACCGTCGCGCAGCAGGTCAAGCGCGCGGCTAAGCACAAGCACACTGATTTTGGCTTCCTTGTCGCCCTGCGTGCCTTTTTTGACGAGGTTGGGGACGCGCTTTTCAAGGCTTTCGAGGTCGGACAGCATCAATTCTGTTTCCACTGTTTCCGCGTCCGAAATTGGATCAATTTTGTTGTCGACATGCTGAATGTCGTCATCTTCGAAACAGCGCAAGACGTGGACAATCGCGTCCACCTCGCGAATGTTGCCCAAAAACTGGTTGCCAAGGCCTTCACCCTTTGACGCCCCGCGGACGAGGCCAGCGATATCTACAAAGCCAAGCTGCGTTTCGATGATCTTCTGACTGCCGCCGATTTTAGCGATTGTTTCCAGCCGGGGATCGGGCACGGCGACATTGCCGATATTGGGCTCAATCGTGCAGAAGGGATAGT
>CALGEE010000367.1 GCA_937881525.1 uncultured Sphingomonadales bacterium
CGTATGCTCGGTTCATTTCCTTGCGATGGCGGGTACTAACTTTGCACCAGAACCCGCCATGGCAGAATTTGGTCCCTCCATGAGCAACGAGACACTGGCCCTTGGCGTTATCTTCTTCAGCTTTGTAATTTTCGGGGCCTGTTTGTGGGTGAGCGTGACCTACTTGGTCGTAGCCACAGACAAAACGGCGACAAGTGAGCAAAGCAATCTGCAGACCGCTCCTGTAAGGGCGCGGGACCTACACATCCCATGCGAGCGGGATGGCGGTAAAGTCTTTGTCCTATCATGGGACGTACGTTTTGTGCGTGCAGATGGCCATTACACCCAAGTCTACACAGCCGACGAAAGGTTGTTCTGCGCTTGGCCCATCACCGAAGCTTCCAAACGTCTATTGCCTGCGGGGTTCTTGCAAACGCATCGCAGCTATTTGGTGAATCCGCATCACGTGGTACGGTTCGAAAGAACCAAGGACGCGGGGCGATGCCTTTTTGAGAGTGACGGTCTGCCGCCAGCGCCAGTGAGCCGAACAAAGTTAAAGGTCATCGGCGAAGCGCTTGCGTCAACTCGCGGCGTAGTTCGTGAATAAAAGTGCGCAGTTCGTGCAATAACGCCGTGTTTCATTAATTTTTGCGTGTGTCCGTTTGCTGCGGTCTACAGTCTTTCGTCAGATTGAATACGTTCGCCTCATGGAGAAAGCGCTTATGATTCCAGCCGCATTTGAATATTACCGACCTAAGGATATGGACAAAGTCCTATCCATTCTCGAGGAGCATGGCGATGATGCGCGTGTCATGGCGGGTGGGCACAGCCTGATACCTATGATGAAACTGCGCATGGCTGACGTTCCGCATCTGATCGACCTTCAAGATGTTGGAGGCATGTCAGAGATCGAGATTGGCGCAGACACCATCAAGATCGGTGCGCTTGTCACGCAATCGGACATTATTGATCATGCAGCCCTTGCAGATGTGGCACCAATCCTGCGCGAAGCTGCGTTGCAGATCGCTGATCCGCAGGTCCGTTATATGGGCACTTTGGGTGGCAATATTGCAAACGGCGATCCAGGCAACGACATGCCAGGTTTGATGCAATGTCTTGCTGCCAGTTTTACCGTCGTCGGACAGAACGGTGAACGCGTCATCCCCGCTCGCGAGTTCTACGAAGCGGCCTACGTGACCGCACGCGAAGATGGCGAGGTTTTGACCGCAGTCACAATCCCACGTCCCAAGGGCGGCTACGCATATGAAAAGCAGAAGCGCAAGATCGGTGACTATGCGACGGCCGCTGCTTCAGTTCAGATTGTGAATGACGATGGAAAATGCGTAAGCGCCGCGATCGCGATGACGAACCTGAGCGACACGCCCGTATTTTCAAAAACCGCAGGTGATGCACTTGTCGGGACATCAGTGGATGACGCCGCATTAAAGGCTGCCGTGGCCGCCATGCTTGGCGATATCGACCCGACCGAAGATAACCGCGGGCCTGTCGCGTTCAAAAACCACGTCGCTGGCGTCATCCTGCGCCGCGCGATCGCACGCGCCTGGTCGCGGGCGTAAGGAGAAAATCATGTCAAAGAAAAAACACGTCACCCTGAACGTAAACGGCAAGACAGAGGAATTTCTGGCTGAGCCACGCGAGTTGCTGATCTACACACTACGTGAGCGTCTGAATATCACAGGGCCGCATATCGGTTGTGAAACGTCCCATTGCGGCGCTTGCACCGTTACGATCAATGGCAAATCTGTCAAATCCTGCACCATGTTTGCAGTGCAAGCCGAAGGCGCTGAGATCACAACCATCGAAGGCATCGGTGGGCCGGATAATTTGCATCCGCTGCAAGAGGCTTTCAAGGAGCATCACGGGCTTCAGTGCGGCTATTGCACGCCTGGTATGATCACGCGGGCCACTAAGCTGCTTGAGGAGATTCCAAACCCAACCGAAGCAGAAATCCGCTTTGGCATGGCTGGCAATCTTTGCCGGTGCACAGGCTACCAGAACATTGTGAAATCCATTCAGGCGGCTGCGGCCCAGATGAGTGCAGCCAAGGAGGCCGCAGAATGAAAGACGAAATCACACGCGAAGAACGGGTCGATAACCTCAAAGGCATGGGCTGCTCGCGCAAGCGGGTAGAGGATGCCCGGTTTACGCAAGGCAAAGGCAACTACGTCGATGATATCAAACTGGACGGCATGCTGTTTGGCGACTTTGTCCGCTCGCCCTATGCGCACGCGCGGGTGAAAAGCATCAACAAGGATACGGCACTTAAGGTGCCCGGCGTTCTGGCGGTGCTGACAGCCGACGACCTGCGGCCGCTGGGCCTGCACTGGATGCCAACGCTGGCCGGTGACAAGCAGATGGTTTTGGCCGATGGCAAGGTGTTGTTTCAAGGGCAAGAGGTTGCTTTTGTTGTGGCCGAAGACCGCTACGCTGCTGCTGATGGCATTGAAGCCGTCGAAGTAGAGTATGAAGAACTGCCGGTACTTGTGAATCCGTTTGAGGCACTGAAATCTGATGTGGTCCTTCGCGAGGATCTTGTGGCCGCAGACGGGTCTATCCCCGCCGGCGCGCACGGTCCACGCAAGCATCACAACCATATCTTTACATGGGAAGCTGGTGACAAAGACCCTACTGAAGAAGTCATTGCCAACGCTGAGGTCGTGGCCGAAGAATCAATGTACTACCACCGCACCCATCCGTGTCCGCTTGAAACCTGCGGCTGCGTGGCCTCGATGGACAAGGTTAATGGTAAGCTGACCCTGTGGGGCACTTTTCAGGCACCTCATGCCATTCGCACCGTGGTCAGCCTGATTTCAGGGATCGAAGAACACAACATTCGCGTTGTTTCACCCGACATTGGCGGCGGCTTTGGCAACAAGGTCGGGGCGTATCCGGGCTATGTCTGTTCCGTCGTTGCCTCAATCGTCACGGGTAAACCCGTGAAATGGATTGAAGATCGCATGGACAATTTGATGACCACCGCCTTTGCGCGTGATTATCACATGACCGGTAAGATCAGTGCCACCAAAGAGGGCAAGATCACTGGCCTACAATGTCACGTGACGGCCGATCATGGCGGTTTTG
>CALGEE010000368.1 GCA_937881525.1 uncultured Sphingomonadales bacterium
CATAATAAAGGCCCCATTTAGGGGCCCTTATCTTCGCGTCAGCTTATCGCACATCAGCGATAAAAAATATGATTGTCGATGCTGCCAATGCGCGTCAAATTCCAGCCCGGCGTTACATGACGGGCGTGAAAGAACAGCGCGCCTTCAACGGGGCTTTTCCAACTGTCGTTCAAAGCGATTTTGCTGATGGCGACAGCCTTCTGCCAGCCTTTGCTGCCGGTCCGGATCGGCGGCATGCCTGCGCCGCGGACAAAAGAGAATTGGCTTTTCTGAAACACAACGCCGCACAAAGTGCTGGGGAAGCGACCCGAATTGGCACGGGCGAGAATGACCCGCGCGACTGCCAACTGGCCTGTGAGCGATTCACCCCTGGATTCGAAATAGATGGCACCTGCAAGGCAGCGTTCTTCATTGCTTAGGCTGTCACGGACATCCTGAGTGTTAACAAGGTCAGCCAGTGAAGAGGCGGATAGCGCATCGTCACTGTTATCGCGTGTTGCTATATTACGTGGAGGCTCCGTCATCGGCATTCCGCCGTTACTTGGAACAAAAATAATATCACCATTGTCAGCGCGTGTCGCTGCAACCTTGTCGCTTTTCGCCAGATCCAACTGCGCGCGTTCGGCGGCGATCTGTGTAGCGTCAACGGTGGTGGTGTTGACTTTTAAATAGGTGCCTTGGTCATTGCCAAAGGCGACGCTGGCATCCGCAGTAAAAACCGCAGAAACCAAAACACAAGAAACAGCCACCAGAGAAGTGGCACGAAAAAATTTTACCATAAAAATACATTAAAGCGGCGGCACCAGCGGACGAAACTGCATTACTTTGTTATTGTTCGTCTTTTGTTACATCCGACTCGCGTGTTTATCTGGTCACCCCATTTGTGTACCGTATGACAACCTTCGCTATTCGTTGATGGTGCATTTATGATGCGGCGCAGCAAAGTCAATTCAGCGCGGTCATCAGTCCGTCCAACCGTGCACCGGATGCGACATCCAGTTCTAAAACCCATAAATCTGGATCGCGAATGGCCCGCTTTTTCCAATAGTCCTGCACTAAAGCATCGCTTGAATTGGCCAAATCGACGCTTTTCCATGCAGACTGGCCGTCCAATGACGGGTAACGTTCGAACAATATAGGGTCTGCACCGCGCACCTGCCCAATCAACAGGATCGCGCCGGACGTGGTATCGCCCTTCTGCAGGACGGTTGCAAAATCACCTTCCGCTTCGGCCAATCGCTTGAGGGCGGAGATTTGTACTCCGCTGGCAAGCCGTGGTTCAATCAAGCGACGTCACGCTCTTCATAAAAGGTGAGCACGGCATACATGGCCGACGAGTCTGCCGCACCGCGCAATTGCGCTCGGAATTTTTCATCTCGGAAAAGGCGTGAAACCTCGGCCAGAGCGCGCAAGTGCGACGCTCCGTCTTGCGCAGGCGACACCAGAGCGCACACCAGATCAACAGGTTCGTCATCTACGGCATCATAAGGCACTGGCTTCGAAAGCCGCACAAATACTGCGACTGGCATATCGATACCGGATATTTTGCAATGCGGGATCGCCGTGCCGCCGCCAAAACCCGTCGGGCCAAGCCGCTCGCGTTCAACCATGCCATCAAGCACGGCATGCGCATCCACAAAATAATTTTCTGCCGCGATAACCGATAACCGCGCCAGCAAGTCCGATTTTCCCGAACATAATATATCAGCAGCAACGGCCCCTTCAACGAGCCTAGTAGAAAGTCGTATCATATCTTTTTCAAAAGCGCTCGGTGTGAACGAAGCACAATCCCTTGAATTGGTTTAGAAAACTATAAGATTTTGGCCGAGGTCTAAGGTGCAGATTTTGGTTCAACCCACCCGATCGTTCCATCTTCGCGGCGGTAAACCATATTATGGCGTCCAGTTCCAGTGTTTTTGAATAACAGGGCCGGCGTATTGCGTAAATCCATGAGCATGACGGCGTCTGACACAGTGGATTCAGGAATATCGACGCGCATTTCAGCAACAATTACTCGCGCGTCCGGCAAGGACGTCTCTTCATCGTCATCGCCTCGGTCAAACACAGTGTAGGCCGCTTCTTCCTGCGCCAAAGCGTAGGCCGTTTGTACATGCCTATCTTGCAAGCGGCGCATGTATCGGCGCAATTGTTTCTCGATGCGTTCTGCCGCGCGGTCAAAGGCAGCATGCGCGTCCTGCGCCTCGCCTCTGCCTTTCAGGACAAGGCCCTGCATGACATGCATGACAATATCGGTCGTAAAGCTGTCATGCGGCGCGCGGCCAAAAGTTGCATGCGACGAGAGGGTTTTTGAGAAGTATTTTTCGGCAATGGACCCAAGTCGTGTTTCCACATGGGTTTGGAGCGCTAAACCGGTATCGACCTGATGTCCTGAAACCCTGATGTCCAATGCCTGTCTCCTTTTGTTAAAGCGTTGACCCCGGTTGAAGCCAAAGCGCGTCCTTAATCTTCGCTATAAATTCTGCATGCCGCGCCAGTTCTTCCACAGAAGCAGAATGGGCGCGAACTGGCCGAAATACTTTTGTTGACTGAACGCTGCTAACGTCCGTTTGGGCCAAAGCTTTATCGGAAAAAGAATTGTCGGCGAGTCCAAGGCCGATTTGCCGACCGCCCGTCAGCTCAATATATAATTGCGCGAGAAGCTCTGCATCAAGCAGCGCGCCGTGCTTTATGCGGTGGCTACGGTCGATGCCATAACGGGTGCACAAAGCGTCGAGTGATAATTTTGCACCCGGATTTTTAACGCGCGCGAGCGCCACTGTGTCAACCATTCGGTCCATGGCAACAGGTGCGCGTCCGCAATACTGCAGTTCGTGGTTGAGAAAGCCGAAGTCAAAGCTTGCATTATGGGCAACGAGCGGACTGTCGCCAAGAAATTCAAGGAGTTCATCAGCCTTTTCTCCAAAGGCAGGTTTGTCAGACAGAAACCGGTCCGACAGGCCGTGCACATTTTCGGCAGCTTCGGGCATTGGGCGCTGCGGGTTGAAATACGCGTGGTAGTGATTGCCTGTCATCACCCGACTGACCATTTCGATGCAGCCAATTTCAACCATCCGATCCCCAGTTGCAGGGTCAAAGCCAGTCGTTTCGGTATCAAATATAATTTCACGCATTCTGTTATTGGATGTGAGCCTGTTTAAAGCCTTATGCAAGACCCGCGCGCAGCTTTTTAACAAGTGCCTGCACATCGGCGCGAGTCTCGGCGATATCTTTGCCGGTGTCGATAATATAGTCGGCGCGTGCGCGCTTCTCGGCATCGTCCATTTGTAGTGCCAGTATATGTTCAAACTTTTCCGCGGTCATATTGGCCCGCGCAAGCACGCGTTCACGCTGAACCGCTGCCGGCGCGCTGACCACCACGACAACATCAACGCCGGCCTGTCCGCCTTTTTCAAACAACAAAGGAATATCGAACAAGATTATGTCCGCATCCTGATGCGATGCCAAAAATAGCTTGCGGCGTTCAGCGACGGCGGGGTGGATTATCGATTCCAGCAATGCCAGCCGGTCGCGGTCGCCAAATACAGCGGCGCCAAGTGCCTTGCGATCGACGCCGTCAGCACCCGTTGTGCCAGGAAAGGCCAACTCAATAATGGGCACCAGCGCGCCGCGCGCCGTTTGCAGATCATGCACCGCCGCGTCAGCGTCAAAGATGGGAACATTTTCGTCTGCAAACATCGCCGCAACGGGCGACTTTCCCATGCCGATGGAGCCGGTGAGACCAATGATCAAAGGTTGCTTCATGTGAGCAACAGCGCCCGCAGTGCATCCTCACCATCGTCGGGTGGGGCCACGCCAAAGAATAGCTCAAAGGCGATAGCTGCCTGCCCGACAAGCATTTCAAGGCCATCGACCGTTTCCAAATCACGGTCGCGCGCCGCCTTGAGCAAAGGCGTTTCAATCGGTGCATAGACGAGATCATAAATAATCGCGTGCTCCGGCAAGGGCGAAAGATCGATTTCAAGCGCCCCTTGCCCAACCATGCCCAGCGGGCTTGCATTCACCAACAATGCTGCATCGGGCAAGCGCGCATCAAGGCCGATGACTTTGCCCTTCAGGCCAAAATGCGCCAACAAGCCAGCCGCCTTCAAACCATTGCGGGCCACCAAGACCACTTCGCCAATGTCAGCTTGCGCCAAAGCGAATAGGACCGCGCGCCCGGCGCCACCTGCGCCGATGACCACGGCAGTTTCGCCCGCAATCGGGATATCGGCAATCGGCCCATAAAAGCCGCCCGCATCGGTATTGGTGGCAACAAGTGCGCCTGCGTCATTGCGAAACACGGTGTTGATGGCGCCAATGGAATTGCGCACCTCGCCGGGGTCGCTGACAAAATCGAGCGCCGCGATCTTATGCGGGATCGTGATGTTGCATCCACGCCAGTCGGTATCGGCGGCACGCTCGGCAAAATAACGCTCCAAATCTTGGGGTTGTACATCCTGCGCACGATAATCACCCACCAAACCCAATTGTGTAAGCCAGAATTTATGTATCAATGGCGATTTAGAATGCGCAATCGGGTGCCCGATGACTTCAGCATATTGTGTCATGTGGATAAAAGGCCCCTCAATCGCAAATAATCAAGCACCGGAAGCAATGGCATCCCGATAATAGTGAACTGGCTGCCGCTGACGCTTGCAAAAAGTTGCGCACCCTCTGCTTCAATCCGGTAGCAGCCGACGCAATGGCGAATGTCGTCCCAATAGGTGTCGACATAATTGTCGATGAAGGTGGGGCTTAGAGGACGCATCGTCATTTGCGCGGTGTCAACCACCCGCCAGACAGGCGCGCCGCCTTTACATATCACCGCAGCGCTCAGCAACCGGTGCACAGAGCCAGAAAGTCGCGCAAGATGCGCACGTGCGTCCTCTGGTGTTTTAGGCTTGTCAAAGACATGGCCATCGGCACCAACACAAATCTGATCACAACCCAGCACTAATGCGGTAGGCACCTTGCGGGACACCTTGCGAGCCTTTGCCTCAGCCAGGGCGTCCGCAAGGTCGCGCGGTTTAGCGCCAGCTTCGGTCAAGGATGTTTTGATACTATCTTCGTCGACCAAAGCAGGCACCACTTTAACCGCGACCCCGGCCGCGTTCAACATCGCGATCCGCCCAGCACTTTGGGACGCCAAAATCAGCGTCATGTTTGAATTTCCGTTTCGCCTGCTTGCGTCACTTCACGCTCGTTGAACAAATTAATGATCGCGGCTGCACTTTCTTCAATTGAACGACGCGTCACGTCCAGCACGGGCCAGCCATTATCGGCAAACATTCGCCGCGCATGCGCAACTTCGGCGCGGACTTTCTCTTCATCGACATAATCTGTGTCCGGCAATTGATTCAACGACAATAAACGGTTGCGCCGCACCTGAATCAGCCGTTCGGCGCTGGTGACCAAGCCGATGACCATTGGATGCTTGAGCTGAAATAGATTTGGTGGTGGCGGCGATTCCGGCACGATTGGAATATTTGCAGTCTTATACCCACGATTGGCCAGATAGATACTGGTTGGCGTTTTTGATGTTCGGGATACACCGGCAAGCACAATGTCGGCTTCTTCCCAATTTTGGGCGTTTATCCCGTCATCATGCGCAATGGTAAATTGAATCGCCGCAACCCGCGCAAAATAGGCTGCGTCCATGACATGTTGGCGACCAGGTCGCGCCTTTGCTTCTTGGCCAAACATATTGGACATTGCGTCACTGACCGCGTCAAGCGCCGCAATGGCAGGCAAGCCCAGCGCCCGACAACGTGTCTCCAATTTGCGGCGTGTATCGCGATTGACCAACGTAAACAGCACAAGCCCGGGATTGGCGGTCACGTCCGTCAATATCCGGTCCAGATGACTTTCAGAGCGCACCATTGGCCAGAAATGCTTGACCACATGCTCTGCGTCGTCAAACTGCGCCAAAGCTGCCTTGGCGATACTCTCCAAAGTCTCGCCGGTAGAGTCTGACAACAAATGTAAATGAAAACGCTGGGTCATAGCTGACAGTCTTGTTGGCAGGCTGGGGATAAATCAAGGGACAAGTTTTGCACGTCCATTTCTCCGGCACTAACCCAATTTTGGGGCTCGATTCGAGCACAGCCTATCCACAGGGGTATTTCTGTATCCACAGGGTGTGGATAATGGGGATGAATATTGCGACTACCTTTTGTTGTGTTCACGCCCATGCGTCAAGCTGTTGGCAATATCCGCAAAAGCTTTTAAGGCCCGATCTATCAACAGCACATCATCTTTCATCATCCTTTATATAAATATATATTTTGATTGGATATCGCCGCTCTATGTCAGCGCAAAGCCCGAAAAAACTGCTTAGCGTCCTTCGGGGCAGTCAAGAAGCCGTTCCGCCCATTTGGTTGATGCGCCAAGCGGGGCGTTATTTGCCAGAATATCGCGCGCTTCGTGCCGAAAAAGGCGGGTTTCTGGCGCTTGCCTATGACAGCGACGCAGCGTGTGAAATCACGTTGCAGCCAATCCGCCGCTTTGGCTTTGATGGCGCAATTTTGTTTTCAGATATCCTCGTAATCCCCCATGCCATGGGCCAAGATCTGTGGTTTGAAACAGGTGAAGGTCCACGCCTTGCGCCACGTCTGGCAGACTCAAAACTTGAAGATTTTGTGCCGGCCCCACAACGGCTTACACCGATTATCGACACTGTGCGTAAGGTATCGGCAGAGCTACCACCTGAAACTACCTTCCTGGGCTTCGCTGGAAGCCCGTGGACGGTCGCTACCTATATGGTCCATGGTCAAGGCAGTAAAGACCAAGCAGAGGCGCGTAGGATAGCTTATATGGACCCGGAGCGTTTTGCCGCATTGATCGATGCTATCATTTCGGCAACGGTAGATTATCTGGGTGACCAGATTGATGCGGGCGTCGATGCCGTGCAGTTGTTTGACAGCTGGGCTGGGTCATTGTCACCGGCGCAATTTGAAAAATGGGTAATCGCGCCCAATGCGGAAATCGTCCGCCGGTTAAAGGCGCGTAATCCCCACGCGGTGATTATAGGTTTTCCAAAAGGCGCAGGCGGAAAGCTTGCCGCTTATGTAGAAGGGACAGGGGTTGATGCCTTGGGCCTTGATGAAACCGTTGATCCGCATTGGGCAAACCGACAATTACCTAAAGGCCTGCCGGTTCAAGGTAATCTTGATCCACTTGCGCTGATTACGGGCGGTGCTGTATTGAAAGATTCTGTGCACAACATCCTGTCCGCGTTTGAAGATCGGCCCCATATCTTCAACCTTGGACATGGTATTCAGCCCGACACGCCAATCGAAAATGTTGAATTGCTTCTCAATCTGGTCCGTAAGGGTTAACCGAAAA
>CALGEE010000369.1 GCA_937881525.1 uncultured Sphingomonadales bacterium
GTCTGTGGAATGCGCAATTCATTGCCCGTTTCGGCTTTGTATTTTGCTTGATATTCAGGGTTATCAATTACATCTTTGCGATACTTCAAGTAGTGACGATCCCCATCAATTGGAAACTGGATCATCTCACCATCCCAAGAATTCACGTCGATGTGGCTTTGGGTGACATCCTGCATTTGCGCCATATTTACATATTTCGCTGGCACCGGCTGCAGATATTGCTTCCAATCGCGGATAAAGTTGGAAAAACCAAAAACGATGTCATAGGGCGCTTGGCCCGCTTGAAACGGAACCATAGCCTTTGAATACAAATCGCCTGCTGGCGTATGGATCACATTAACTTCAGCACCAGTCAACGCACTAAACTGCTCTGCGTGAAGCGCTGTTGGCTCACCCATAACTGGCACAGCATGCGTGTTTATGGTCAATTTTTGACCGCTGTAATCTTTTTTCGACATGGCGTCATAAGAGCATTCGCCCGCTATATCGCCCGTGTTTTTTATGTGTGGAAACTTATCGCTCCATTGATCTGCATGTGCAAGGCTGCCCAGCAGGGCAGTAGAGCCCACTAACATGCCCACTCTTATTGAATTTTTCATTATTCTTCCTCCCATTTTTGTTGATTTAGTAGATTTGTTATCAAGGTATCAGGACGCCGCGGCCCTTCACCTTACCGTTATTCAAATCCTGCAAAGCCAGGTTGGCATCAGCCAGACTATATTCTTGCGTAGCTAAATTCACGAGACCCTTGTCGGCGAGAGACATTAACTCCGTAAGCTCCGCCCATGTTCCCACTAAATTCCCGATTATATTCTTTTCTGTGGTGATCATCTCAAAGGCACTCACATTGATATCTTCGCCATAGCCAACGACATAATAACTTCCCATATCGCGGGTCATAGCCAAGCCCTTAGCAGTGGTTCCGCGCTCAGCTACAAAATCTAATACAGCTTCGGCACCCTTGCCTTTTGTCAATTCCAAAACTTTCTGAACCTCGTTACCGTCTGCTTTGACCAACGCATCTGCGCCACAGGTTTCAGCAAGCGCTAAGGCCATATCAGAGGGATCAACAACAATAATTTCCGCCGCACACATGGCGCGCAAAACCTGAATGCCAATGTGTCCTAATCCGCCAGATCCAATAACAACGCATTTTTCACCCGGTAGAAGATGCCGCGATGCTTTCTTGGCCGCGCGGTAGGCGGTGAGCCCTGCGTCTGAATAGGCTGCAACTTCTTTCGGAACCAAGGTTTGTGGCAATTTCACAATATTCCGCACAGAGGTTTTAAGCGCCTCCGCATAACCGCCGTTGCAATCGACTCCAGGAAACATGCCATTTTCACCGTGCATGTCGTGCCCACGCCGGCATGCCAAACATGTACCACCCGTTATTTTCGGGTGCACAATCACAGGGTCACCCTTTTTGAGCCCCTCTACTTCACTCCCGACGTCTTCAATCCAGCCAGCGTTTTCATGGCCCATTATGAGCGGCAGGAGCTTGCGATCCGCATCAGTCGCCTCGCGCCAAACACCTTCAATGATGTGCAAATCAGTCCGGCAAACGCCGGCACCCCCGATGCGGACAATAACATCGCTGGCTTTCTCAATTTTAGGATCAGGAACATTTTCCAAGTCAACCCAAGACGGTGCTGTCAGGTGATCGTCATATTTTTTTAGAACTTGCGCGCGCATGATTAGCCTTCCAATCTCTCTGCCTATTTCTTGGTCAAACTTCGACAAGCTGAAGCTTTCCAGCAAGATTAAAAAGTGTTCACTTCTGGTCATGATAGCCCAAAAACTGTTCAATTAATGAACACTAAGCTAATTTGCAGTTTAGAGAGAAAAGTCCTAGGTTTTACGCTAGGAGAAAAAAAATGACCTTATTCAATGGCAACTTGGGCGGAGATCAAGGTGATCAATTGGCTCAAACCGCGCTTGGTACAGAAATTGAAATCTCGCAGGCTTCACTCGCAGACAGTTGGAAGCGCAGCTCATCCTTTGGCTTAGATCCAAATGGCAAACCAGTAGACGCCGTGATATCTGAAACTGAACTCTATCAATCAAACCAAAAAAATGAATACATTACACAGTTCGTAATGCCTGAACTGGAGCTATTATATAATCAAATCGCCGGCACAAATTTTATGGTAGCATATGCAGATAGTGAAGGCGTTGTCATAAATGCTCTGCGGGATGAAGACTTCAAAAACAGCGATGCCGGCAAAGCAGTTATTCCAGGGTCAATCTGGACTGAGCAATATCGTGGTACAAATGCTTTAGGCTTATGCTTACATACGGGCTCATCACAGATCGTTGCTGGTCGCGAACATTTTTTTCACAGACTTGGCAATTTGTCTTGCTTTGCAGCACCAATTTATAACCCTAATAATGAAATTGTGGGCATGATTGATGCAACATCTGATGCATCATCACGGCAACACCACACTCTTGCACTCGTAAAATTGGCTTGCAAGAATGTTGAAAATCGCTTGTTTACCGATGCGTTTGAACACTCGCTAATCATTAGTTTTCACGCGCGACACGAATATCTTGGCACTACAAGCGCTGCATTGTTAGCCATAGACGAACATGGGTTTATTGATGGTGCAAACACCAACGCAAAAATGATGCTAAATGGCTTAAACCTGTCTCACAAACGCCATTTCGGCGATATTTTTTCTATTCCGTTTTCGAACATAATTACCCGGCTCTCTTCCAATGAGATTATACGCATCCATGATGTCATGGGATCTGCCGTATTCATGGCGATGAAAGAAAGCACGACGAAACGCATTGTGGACATAGATTTGCAAAACCGCTCAAAGGCGCCCAACATAAAATTGCTACCGCAGGTGTCTCAGGCCGACAAAAAAGATCCCAAAAACGTAAAAATCAAGCGGAGTTACATTGCGGAAGATGCCGGTTTAAAACGACATTTACTGATGGCTAAAAATGCTCTGAAATACGATCTTCCCGTGTTTATTGAAGGAGCCCGTGGGTCTGGTAAGAAAGCCACAGCAACCGAATTGCATAGACTTCTTTTCTGCGAACAGCCCTTTGTCGAGATAAAATGTAATTTATTAACGGCAGAGAATTATGAGGAAATGTTGTTTGGAGAGGCGGGACGGCTGGCCTATTTTCAACCTTCATCCTCAATTTTTTCTGCAAGCCTTCTGGACAAGGCGCGTAATGGGAGCCTGTTTTTAAACGGTGTCGAAGCGCTGCCGATCGTGGCACAAAAAGCCCTGATACAAGTGTTGGAAGAACGCCAAGAAGCGCAAATTGACCAGGGCAAAACTGAAATTTCTGCTGTATTTTCTTCAAGCCGCTTATCGTTTACCGAGTTAAAAGCCAGTGAGGATTTAGACCCAGTCTTTCTCGAAGCGCTACAGGGATCGCAAGTTGTTCTGCCACATCTTTCACAAAGGTTAGACTTTCGGCTGTTAGCAACGGAGCTCTTATATCAGGTTTCGCCCTCGCACAAATTTTCCAAATCGGCTTTGGATGCTTTGCAAAAGCGCGACTGGCCGGGCCAGGTCAAACAGCTTAAGCGAACCATTCAAATGTTACTTGCGAATGCGGAGGGACCAATCATCCGCGCTGAGGCGATCTCAGGAGGCACTCAACACAAGTCCGAAGAGTTAACACCATGCGTGGCATGTTCCAATTCACCTGTGCGCAAAGAAAGCTGTGTTTTAATCAAAAAAACATGGCTTGAAACGGGCGGGAATGTGAGCCTTGTGTCACGCAGATTGGGTGTCTCACGAACCACAATTTATAAGCATCTCAGCAGCGAATAATCTCTAAGGGTGCTGTCAGACGAATGAGAACTCGCATCGGATTGCTTGCGCAGCTTTAATCT
>CALGEE010000370.1 GCA_937881525.1 uncultured Sphingomonadales bacterium
CCTTCGACGAGCCGATATCGATTGCCGAAATCAGCCTTTCAACGCGCGTCGTCTTCATGCTGTTTGTCCACTGGTTTTAGGGATAACTTCGTTGGTTTCCGCTTTTTCTACTTTTTCCGTCTTCTCCACTTTGGCGGGTTCCACCTTCTGTGCTTTGCGGAAATAGGCGCGATCTGGGTCGCGCAGGTCAAAGTGAATCAGGTCTCGGCCAAGCAAGCGGTGCACACCATCCATGCGCGCAAAATTCAGCAACGCTCTCGCTGCGGCTGCCTCTCCTTCTGGCAGCGCAAGCGTTTCGCCAGTTTGAAACTGAATATCCCACCGACGATTGCCGACCCAGGTTGCACCGGAAACTTGTGATTTCAGGGCAGACGCTTTGTCGAGTAAGGCACTCAGCGCGACCGTGTGCCGGTTTGCATAATTTCCATTCAGCATCGGCAAGTCACCGCCCTCACCAAGGCGGATATTTTGCAGAACAATCCCCTCTGCGTCGATTAGCGAATATTTCCCGTTGCGTTGCCAAATGGCGGTCGGCGTGCGCTCGATAATCTCGACGGCAAGCGTATCCGGCAGCCGCCGCGCAACGCGGGCGTCCTTAATCCAGCCATATTGCAAAAGATCCATCCGCACTTTGTCGATATCCACCAACGGCATCGCACGGTCTTTTTCGGCGAGAACGAGTTGGTAGACCCTCAACTGATCGACCCGTTCCATGCCCGTGACCTCAATGCGCTGCACCTGAAAACCGGCTTTTGCGGCAAGCGCGGCATATTGTTGATAGGCAGCGGTGGTAAGTGCAGCATGTTGCGCAACGGCAAAGGCAAGCGCAGCAAGCACCGCGACGATAATCCAAGTGATGACGCGCTGCACTTCCTCCTCGGAAAGTGGGAGCATGCGCGACACTTTGCCGACACCCGAAATCTGGGAGACCTTCTTCCGCGGGCTGGCCGCAGTTGCTTTGCGCTTTGCTGCTGGCTTGCGTGTCGCACCTGCCATTATGCAAACGCCTCTTTCACAATGATGTCGACCAGCTGTTCATAGCTGATACCAACATTTCGCGCTTGTTCGGGCACGAGGCTTAACGGTGTCATGCCGGGCTGCGTATTGGTTTCCAGAACGAATATACCTTCCATACCAGCTTCGTCATCCCAACGAAAATCGGTACGTGAAGCACCTTTGCAGCCAAGCAATTGATGCGCGCGCAACGCAGTATCCAGCATATATTGCGCCACATCATCGGGGATTTCTGCAGGGCAGATATGTTCAGTCAGGCCATCGGTGTATTTCGCCTTAAAGTCGTAAAAGCCACTCTTTGGCTTCAACTCAGTCACGCACAACGCCTTGTCACCCAGCACTGCTACCGTCAGCTCGCGGCCTTTGATGAAAGGTTCTGCCAGCAACCGGTCAAATTCCTGCCACGGCCCTTTGGCATCACGGGCAATCGGATTGCCATAATTGCTGTCATCAGTGACAATTGCCACGCCAACCGAGCTGCCTTCATTCACGGGCTTAAGCACATAAGGCCGGGGCAGCGGATCAGCCGCATATAGGCTTTCGCTATCGACCATCGTGCCCTTGGGCATAGGAATTCCGGCAGGCACAAGGCACTGCTTGGTCAGCTCCTTGTCAATCGCGATAACCGACGTCACCATGCCGCTATGCGTATAAGGAATGCCCATCAAATCCAGCATGCCCTGCACCGAACCATCTTCGCCGGGAACACCGTGTAGGGCGTTGAACACAACGTCAGGGCGAAGGCCGGTAAGGACTTGTGCGACATTGCGGTCCATGTCGACGCGGCTAACCTGATATCCGACCTTTTCCAAAGCATCGGCGACCCCATTGCCGCTCATCAAAGATACAGGCCGTTCGTTCGACCAACCCCCCATCAGCACGGCAACGTGAATGTGTTTACTCATTTCGTTTCACCCACGCGCTGGATTTCCCATGTTAGTGCCACGCCAGTCTGCGCCATTACGCGCGCACGGACTTCTTCGCCAAGCGCCTCAATATCCGCGCTGGTGGCATCGCCGGTATTAATCAAGAAATTGGTGTGTTTTTCGGACACCTGCGCGCCGCCGATCTGAAGCCCACGGCACCCCGCAGCATCGACCAATTGCCATGCCTTATGTCTATCCGGATTTTTGAAGGTCGACCCGCCGGTTTTGGATCGCAATGGCTGCGATGCTTCGCGTGATGCGCTGATGCGGTCCATCTCGGCTTGGATGGCTTCGGGTTCTCCGGGACGTCCTTGAAACCGCGCAGCCACGACGATTGCGCCGTCGGGCAATTCGGAGTGGCGATAGCTGTAGTGCAGTTCATCCAAAGACAAAGTTGTTAGCATCCCATCGCGTGTCACAATATCGCAATCGCGCAAAATGTCCTTCACCTCGCCGCCATATGCGCCGCCGTTCATGCGAACAAAGCCGCCGACGGTTCCCGGAATGGAGCGCAGAAACTCAAGGCCAGCGATTTTATTGTCACGCGCAGTGGAGGACACCAAAATGCCTGATGCCCCTGCGCCGCATTGCATCGTGACAGCGTCGGTACAAGTGACTTTAGCAAAGGCCTTACCCAAGCGGATAACGACACCCCTGACACCACCATCACGGATGATCAGGTTAGATCCCAAGCCAAGCGCCATGACCGGCACGGCTTGGTCAAGTTCGTGCAAAAAGGATTGCAGATCGGCGATGTCTTTAGGCTCATACAGATATTGAGCGCAGCCGCCCGACTTAAACCAAACCAAAGGCGCCAGCGGTGCGGCTTGCGTCAACCGTCCTTGTACTTGCGGCATATGCAGCACTGTCATCCGTGCGCTGCCTGAATTGCGTCGGCAAGGCCAGCTGCCCATTTGGTGATGTCGCCAGCGCCCAAGCACACGACCATGTCATGCGCCTGAACAACTTCGGCCAGCTTGCGTGCAAGGTCATCGGCATCGGCCACAGTCGCAGCCGAACGATGCCCGCGCGCCTTTATGCCATGCACCAGCGCATCTGCATCTATGCTGTCAATCGGGCCCTCGCCAGCAGCATAGACGGGCGAGATGAACACCATATCGGCATCATTAAATGCTTGTTGGAAATCATCCATATGGTCGCGTAGCCGCGTGAAGCGGTGCGGCTGAGCAACGGCGATGACTCGCCCCTGCGCACCTTCGCGTGCAGCCGACAGCACCGCGCGGATTTCGACGGGATGGTGGCCATAATCATCGATGATTGTAACGACCCCACCGTCAAGGGCAACTTCGCTAACCTTGCTAAAGCGGCGCTTAACCCCACCGAATTTGTCAAAGCCATGCGCAACATCTGCGTCGCTCATCCCCATTTCAAGGCCAACGGCGACCGCAGCCAGCGCGTTCTGGACATTGTGGCGGCCCCGCATGGGAAGCTGAATACCCTTTATCGTCCGCTGCGATCCATCGCGTGCGCGAACGACCACATCGAAACGGTTGCCGCCCGGGTTCGGGGTTACATTTTCGCCGCGAATATCGGCCTGCGCCGAAAATCCATAAGTGATAATCCGACGGTCGCGGATCTTGGGCAAAATGGCCTGCACTTCGGGATGGTCGAGACACATGATCGCCGCGCCATAAAAGGGGACGTTTTCGACAAATTCGACAAACGCACTTTTGATCGCGTCAAAATCCCCATAATGGTCGAGATGTTCTGGGTCGATGTTGGTGACCACCGCCAGCGTGCCGTCAAGGCGTAAG
>CALGEE010000371.1 GCA_937881525.1 uncultured Sphingomonadales bacterium
GCGGCTAACGAGGGCTTTCCTGACGCGGTTGTTGAGGCTGCACTGGCACACAAGACGCCTGACGCAGTGCAAGCCGCCTATCGCCGGACAACTTATCTAGGGACGTCGGACAAGCCGGGGGAGCGGGTGCGGCTTATGGAGGTGTGGGGAACCTATTGCACCAGTGCCCAATGCACGGAAGAGGTTAAAGTGGGCAAAGTGATATAAAAGGATTTATTCCACTATTCTTCCTACGCCGATGATGTCTGTGAGTGTGTTCGCCAAGGCTCTTGAAAGGCTTAGGCGGCGTGGACAAATTTAAGCCTAGGCCCTGCCTTCGGGCAGATCGATTCCGTCCTGCTGCACCGCGCCGACTTTCGAGGCGAGATAAAGCGCCGTGCCCACAACAATCATGATTCCGGTGTAAAATACGGAGTTCGCATCAAGCTGCAAAAGCAACCACACGACGTAGCCGGTCGCGACCGGTATTATGATGGCCCAGCGAAACCCCATCGTCTCGCGCAAGCCCGCATCATTGCGCCGCCACATGACGATCAGCGAACCAATCGTCACGAGAAAGGCGAGCTGTTCGACACTAACAAGCAGCTCCGCGAGCAGCTCAAATGTACCCGACAGAGCAAGAGCGGCGACGAACGCTCCAAAGAAACCGATAGCAACAACCGGCGATTTGAAGCGGGGCGACACATAGGCGAAGACATGCGGCAAAAGCCCGCGCCGCCCCATTCCGAACAGGATGCGCGGTGCCAGGAAGAACAGGTTGAGGCCGAGGGTCGCGGTGGAGAAGATCGCTGCGACACTGACCATCAATGCGCCGGTTGGTCCGAGCAAACTGGTGCCCATAGCTGCGAGCGGAATGTCAGCCTGCGAGGTGTCGGGGGCAGAGGCCGAATATACCAGCTGGACGAGCGTGTAGAACGCTGCGACCATCGCCAGATTGGCGAAAAGCGCGCGCATCAACGTTTTGCGCGGGTTCTTCGCCTCACCGGCGGCGTTCACCGCCATGTCGCACCCCGAAAAGGCGAACGCGAGCAGGAGCGCAACGGACTCGAACGCGCTAAAAGTTGGGAGCGTGATGTCGGTAGGGATGCCGTTCTGCGTGAGGCCGACAGCGATCAGGATCAGGATTGGCGTCAGTTTGAGGATGGTGCCCATGGCGATCGCCTCAATCGCCCGCACTGTGCCGCTGGCGCAGATCGCGAAGAAGGTGACTGCGGCAAACGTCATCGTCGCAAGGCGAATGACAGGATCGTCAAATACCGGGAACACTGCCGCCAGATACGACACCATCACATGCAGGCTGGCTGACGCGCCCGCCATGCTGCCTGCGACCGCAAACCAGCCCACCTGAAAGCCTACCGCGGGACCAAAGGCGTGCTGAGCATAAAGCTGCGCTCCGCCCGACTGTCGAAAGACGGTCGAGAGCTTGGCAGTGACGGCCAGCATGGTCCCGTAAAGGCAGGCGAACACCAAGATTGCGATGGGCGAGAAACTCCCGGCCGCTGCAAAGAGCAGTGCGGGAAGAGCGAAAATGCCTGAACCGACGACCCCGTTGAGGCTGGTCAAGATGGCTCCGCCCATGCCGAACACGCGCGGTGGTTTCTCATCGTATGAAATTGTCTGTCCCCCCGGCAGCTGTTCTGGCGGGTGTGCATCATCGATACGCGCAATGCAAGGTTGCCGATATTTGGATATTGAGCTTCGAAGAACGGCTCTAGGCGGCGTCGACAAATTGGTTGACGCGAGACTCGGCGATTGATTCAAGGCTTCCTTTTGGAGGCGGGCTTGAGCCGGGGTGATCTGAGCGAAGCGGACTGGCGTGTTTTGAAGGGTTTGTTGCCGATCGATGCGGCAAACCGAGGGCGTGGACGACGGCCCGAAGGGAACCGGTCGATTATCAACGGCATACTCTGGCGGCTTCGCTGCGGCACGCCCTGGCGCGATGTTCCGCCCAAGTACGGCAATTGGAACACGATCTATCGGCGGTTCAGGCGGTGGAGCGAAGCCGGGGTCTGGGAGGCAGTGTCGGTCACACTGGCCGAGATCATGGCGGACAGCAGCCACTACAGCATCGATAGCACCACGGTTCGCGCCCATGTCTCGGCAGCGGGCGGAAAAGGGGGACTCGTCGAAGAGCTCTTGGCCGCTCGCGGGGCGGGTTCACCAGTAAGCTTCACTGTCTGGCTGATCGACGAGGACGGCCACTCGCCTTCCACCTGACAGTCGGCGAAGCGGCGGATTGCAAGGCCTATGACACGCTGATCGCCCTGCCAGAGCGAGTGCCGCAGGCGTTCCTGGCCGACAAGGGATACGATGCCGATGCCATCCGGGCCGATCTTGCCAACAGGAACATCGAAGCCGTCATTCCGGGACGGTCAAACCGCCGGGTGAAGATCGAATATGACCGGTCACTCTACAAGGAACGCAACCAGATCGAGCGCTTCTTCGGTCGTCTGAAAATCAACCGCGCTATCGCAACCCGATACGACCAACTCGCCGAAAGCTTCCTTTCCATGGTCCACATCGCATCAGCCAGATACTGGCTCAAATTTGTCCACGCCGCCTAGGAAATGAGCGTATTTTCACGTATTGGCACGACGTAAGTTGTTAGGATGCCCATCCTGCGCCCCGTAAAACTAGGCCGTCCGGTCGTCTTTTGAGGATCATATAATGGGGCGAGGCGTCAAGAAAGGCACAATTCGGGGAGATTACAGGAGGCATGGCAAGCCTAGGTTGGTCAAGTGTAGACA
>CALGEE010000372.1 GCA_937881525.1 uncultured Sphingomonadales bacterium
TCTCGTGAGCGGTGTCTACGATGGCAGCATCGTCGCCGACTACTTTAACGACATCCTGTGCGACGCGCTGGAAGCGACGATCAAGGCGCACATTGCCGCCAACCCCGGCCAGTGTTTGCGCATCGCAGAGGTTGGCGCGGGCACGGGCGGCACCGCGCGCAAAGTCTTTGCGCGGCTCGCGCCCTATGTCGAGCATATCGAAACCTATCTCTTCACGGATCTGTCTAAAGCGTTCTTGATCAACGCTCGTCAGTCTTTTAACTCGGACGCGCCGTATCTCGACACAGCGATTTTCAACGCGTCGTCCTTGCCCGGCGAACAGGGCTTGGAGGAAGGTAGCTATGACATCGTCATCGCCACCAACGTACTGCACGCCACGGCAGACATCCTACAAAGCGTGAGCAATGCCAAAGCGTTCCTAAAACGTGGCGGCGTGATCATGATCAACGAACTGATCCAACCCTCGTTGTTCAGCCACCTGACCTTTGGCTTGCTCGAAGGGTGGTGGGCCTATGATGACGCGCCGCTTCGGATGCAGGGCACACCAGCCTTGGACAGCGCGGCCTGGAACACGGTGCTGACGGTGTGTGGGTTCCAAGCGCAGCGACGTCTGAACCCCGAGGCCGAAGTGCTCGGTCAGCAAGTCTTTGTGGGCGAGAGCGATGGTGTTGTTGCACGTCACAGCGCGGTGGACGCGGTCGCTGATGCCAAACCCGAATTGGTTGCGGCAATGGTCGCTTCCGCACCGGTAGCAGTAACCTCCGCCCCCATACCTGAGGTGCCTATGGCTGACGTAAACATGGACGCCTTGCAGGCCGGTCTGGCCGAGAAAATTGCCCAAGCCATTGAGATCCCCAGCGCGCAGGTCGATCAGAATACGCGATTTGAACGGTATGGCGTGGACTCAATCCTGATTTTGCAAGTGGTCAGCGCTTTGCGGGCCGACTTCCCGTCAGTGACGTCAACGCTTCTGTTTGAGGCGGACACTGTCGCGGCTTTGGCTGATCATTTGGCAGAAAATTGTCCCGGTGATGTGGCTGCATTTGTGGGTGTTGACCCTGCGGTCGCCGCACCTGCCGCGGACTCCACCTTTGCCCAACCCGCACCAGTTGTGCACCGCGAGACGCAAAAAACAGGCGCGCCCGAGCGCGCGGTCGCAATCATTGGCATGGCGGGTAAGTTCGCCGGGGCTCCCGATCTTGCGACCTATTGGAACCTTATGTCCGAGGGGCGCTCCGCGATCACCGATGCGCCCAGCGATGGCCGCTCTTGGGTCACAAAATCCGGTCAATCGGCAGGTTATCTCGACGGGGCGGACCGGTTCGATCCGTTACATTTCTCGATTTCTCCTGCAGAGGCGGAGCGCATGGACCCACAAGAGCGGCTCTTCCTCATGGCCGCTTATCACGCGATGGAGAATGCAGGCTATGCGCCGCAAAGCTTGTCGCGCCAAGGTCCAGTGGGCGTTTTCGCTGCGGCGATGAACGCGCATTACCCGACGCGCGCTGCCTTCTGGTCGCTGGCAAACAGGTTGTCGTTCCTCTTTGATTTCACGGGGCCAAGTTTAGCCACGGATACCGCCTGCTCGGCGTCGTTGACGGCGTTGTCCATGGCAGTGGATAGCTTGCGATTGGGGCGTTGTAGAACGGCAATTTGCGGCGGTGTGAACGTTATCGCGCATCCACGCCATATCGAAACCCTGGACCAAAT
>CALGEE010000373.1 GCA_937881525.1 uncultured Sphingomonadales bacterium
TGACGATCTCAGCCCAAACCATATCAAGGGCGAGTTGGCCAAAGCTGGTGGAAATGCGAAATCCCATTCCAACAGTTGGGGAGCCAAAGAACTCTGCAACGATCGCACCGATCAGAGATAATGTTGTAGCGACCTTCAAGCCGTTGAAAATGAATGGCATCGCAGCTGGAAGGCGCAGTTTGAGCAAGGTGGGCCAATAGCCAGCCCCATAGGTGCGCATGAGGTCACGCTGCATCGATGTCGTATCGCGCATCCCCGCGACGACGTTCACCAATATGGGAAAGAACACCATAACAGCCACGACAGCCGCCTTAGATTCCCAATCACTTCCGAACCATTTAACGAAAATCGGCGCTATCCCAACGATGGGCAAAGCGGCCATGAAGCTCCCAACAGGCAGGACACCGCGTGTTAAAAACTCGGAGCGATCCGCAAGTACGGCGATGGCAAAGGCTGCCAGGCCACCGAGAATATATCCCGTCAACGCCCCCTTAATGATGGTTTGAACGAAGTCTGCCCACAACCGTGGCATTTCAATCGCCATCCGCAAGAGGATGTCAGAGGGGCGCGGCAAAAACACAGGGTTTACTTCAAAGCCTATGACAAAGCACTCCCACACAAGCAACACAGTCAGCCCAAAGATAAGCGGAATTGCAAGTGTCATCGCCCGAGCGTCCGACCACTTACTATTTGCAAAATATAAATTCACCAACCACCCCAGAACCCAGATGGCAAATCCCGCGATTACATACATCATGCCGGTTTCATCCCCATTTTACGAAGCGTACCGCGTTCAACCAATGAAATGATCCCAACCAGTGCCGCTGCCGTCAGAGCAGCCGCAAAAAGAGCCGCCCATGACAGGATGGGTTGGCCGTATTGATCACCAACCAACATGCGCGCCCCAAACCCTGCCTTTGCGCCCGTTGGCAATTCTGCCACGATTGTGCCAATCAAGGAGGCCGAGATGCCAATTTTCAAAGAGGCAAACAAAAAGGGCGTCGATGAGGGAAGGCGCAGTTTCCAAAAGCTTTGCGCATTGTTGCTGCTATAGGTCCGCAGCAGATCCAGCTGCATATGATCCGGGCTGCGCAGACCTTTGACCATACCCACCACCACAGGAAAGAAAGACAGATAAGCCGCAATAACAGATTTGGGTAAGACACCATGAATACCGGCCGCTCCAAGGACAACAATGATCATCGGAGCCAGAGCAAGGATCGGAATGGTTTGACTGACGATGGCCCATGGCATGACAGATTTGTCCATCACACGGCTAAAAACGATGCCAACCGCAAGCAGCACACCGAGCAAGGTGCCAATCGCGAACCCCAGCAAAGTTGGCGCCAGTGTGATCCAACCATGGTACACAAGGCTGCGTTTCGAGGTGATCTTTTTTCCAAAAATAGTGTCGAACATTTCCACCGCCACTTGATGCGGCGACGGCAAGTTTGGGCGTTTCCCAACGTAGGTCAGCGGGATCAAATGTGGGTTTTTGAGCGCAAGGACGAAACCATTTGTCTCCTTGCGCGCAATTGGAGTGTCGGGCGTCACACGCGCGCCACTGCGTTGTGCTTGATCTGCCGTCAGATGCATATTCATCGGCACAACCGCCAAGGTCCAGATGAATAGCACCGCTGCAATAATGGTAAGAACAGGTAGAATTGACTTCACACGATCCGCCCTTTGTTGGTGATTGACTTACACATGGGCGTGCCCTGCCCGCAGCCCATCACGCACGCGT
>CALGEE010000374.1 GCA_937881525.1 uncultured Sphingomonadales bacterium
TCCGACATACGAGGTCGGAAGCTGTGGCAATGCCTCGGCAATTCATGCTACAACAGTCGGTGGCTATTTGTCGAGGCACTACGGCTTCTGCGTGGATGGAAGTAACATTTCACAAACATTTGACCATCCTATGCCAGCTATCTTTCCGCCTTATATGATTTGCGGACTGGGGTCTGAATGGCCTGGCGGCCACTTGGACTTCCCATTGACTCAGCGGGACGATCGAATGGACCTGCTCATTGTCAATCGAACGTTCTACGAAGCGCACAATCAGAACGAAAATAAAATGGCAACCTCTAGAGGCGGCGCTGGAAACTCCAGTGGGGGCGGTATTGCCCAGATCAACTTCAAGTCTCGTTGCAGAACGACAGGCGTGTGTGGAAGTTGTTCAGCATCATGTCATGTGCTGGATACTCCGGTGGATGACGCCTGCAATTTCACGTGCGGTGACTGCCCCGGACATGCGTATGATACTGGCTTCAGTATGGATGACGAAGGTGTTGGAAATTGCGACCCAAATGACACACCAGAAGGCCAAGAACCGTTTTTCTACAATTTTCGGCTCTACTTTAAGAGTTCGTGCTGCCTCAACGCAGATTGCACCGTCTTTCGGTCGATACGGAGTACGTGCCCCAACATCACATACCCAAACCCGCTGGAAACTTTGCTTCCAAACCCTTACATCGATCTTTCTCTTGCATCGGCTCAACAATCGCCGTTGACATCTGGCGCCCAACCAACCAGATCAGTTTTAGAATACACAGGTTGCTTAGCTGACCCGCCTGACAGCCCCTTTGCTGAGCTGCTGGGAGATAACATGCTTTGGGGATGCTGCCCTGGTGGAGTGCGCTGCTCTGAATTCGGCATCTGCTATACCCAGGGCGCTCACACGTCTTCGTTTGATGCCGTTACAAAACAAAATTCGCGCTCAGATTCAAATATTGGGTTGGGCCCCAGCCAGACCTGGCGAACGCACAACGCTGGCTTTCCGATAAGTGAAGGAAGCAACGTGCACGTTGAGCGCGCTGCAATGTATGGCTGCCTCGCTGAAAACCTGACGCAAGTAAACGTCAGCTCAACAGTGGACCTTGAGGTCTTTGACTTTGATAACGACCTCTGCGACTCGAGCTCAATGTACAGCACTGATGATGATTCGGTTCCCGGAACACAAGTGTGCCAAGCCCTCGAGACCTATTATTATCATAACTACTACCTGGACCCAC
>CALGEE010000375.1 GCA_937881525.1 uncultured Sphingomonadales bacterium
CGTTGCTGCGCAGCGCCGTGAAGGCCGAAGGCTTCCTGACACGCGACAGCCGCGTTGTCGAGCGTAAGAAATACGGCAAGGCCAAGGCGCGTAAGAGCTTCCAGTTCTCGAAGCGTTAAAAACGTTCAGGACCGCAAGGGTTCACTCTTGCACTTACAAAAAAGGCGGCACCAACTGGGGCCGCCTTTTTTCGTTGTGGGCCAACGCTTTGATTGGCACATAGCGCGCATGACCAAATATATCCTTAGTGCGTTGCTTCTCGCTCTCGTCGTTTCCGGCTTTTGGTTCTGGAACAAAACTGACCCGCAGAAGCTGGATTTTGCAGACCGCATGGCGCCGGGTGCTGTTGAGCTTGCGGAACCGCCGATCACCGGCATTGCCTATGGAAGCGATGCGCGCCAACAACTTGATATCTATGCGCCCCTCGGCAGAACCGAGACAGCACATCCAGTGCTTATCTTTTTTCATGGCGGCTCATGGCGTGATGGCGAACGGGAGGGCTATGGCTTTGTGGGGCGTGCCTTTGCATCGCGCGGGTTTGTAACTGTCATCGCGGACTATCGCAAAGCGCCAAAGGTGCGCTTTCCTGCATTTGTGCAAGACACGGCCGCCACCATTGCTTGGGTTCATACCAACATCGCCAAGCATGACGGCGACCCCGAATGTATTTTTCTTATGGGGCATAGCGCTGGAGCGCATATTGCTATGATGGCTGCGTTAGACCCGCAATGGCTTGCCGCGAAGGATCTGAAGCCTGACGTGATCAAGGGCGTCATTGGCCTTGCCGGGCCTTATGATTTTCTGCCGCTAACGAGCGAGTCGTCGAAAATCGCGTTGGGCCAATGGCCTGACCTCACCGAGACGCAACCGATCACGTATGTGCGCGCGGACGCACCACCGCTGTTACTGCTCACCGGCGACAAGGATACCGTTGTAAAGCCGCGCAATAGTCAGGCCCTAGCGGACAAAATTGCCGCCCTTGGCGGACAGCCGCGGTTGAAAATATATTCTGGTGTGGACCATGCAGACATCATAATGGCCGTCGCGCGGCCCTTCCGCACAAAAGCGCCAATATTGCAAGACGTATCGGAATTCGCTCGCGCGCAGCTTAAGTAAGTGCCGCGTCAATAGCGGCGATTGCTTTTGCTTTAACGATTGGGAAGGCTTCCCTGCCGTCTAGTTCAACAATTGGGGCGCCGGCAAAAGTCAACATCGGCGTAACCATAATCTTCTTTTCGAGCAGGTCACGGGCATGATCGGGTTTGCGGGCTAACGCCGTTTTAATATCGATGTTTATCCGGATAACCAGGGTCGGGACATAAGCTGTCATTCTAGCATATTTTAACCGCTCGCGTTTTGCGAGCCATGCGACGAACCGACTATTAGGCTGAGCAGCCGACAGACCTGGTCCATCATAGAATCCCGGCACCTCAAACTGCGGATAGCGATCGGTAATTACCATGCGCCCCGCCTTTCGATGGTTGAGCGTTTGGCGAAATCGGTGCATCCGCAGAACCGAGAGCAAATATATAATAACAGCCGTCAGGTTGTCGGGAATTTTTTGTTTGGTGTCACGCGCCTGTGAAGCGCGCTTGGTCAAGCGTCGTTCCAAAGCAGGGCCGATAATCGGCCACTGTTTGATCACTTTTCCTATTGCCCCCGATCTTGTACCTAGATACACGTAAGAAACAGGCTGAATGCCGAAATATTCTGCGACTAGCGCTTCAGCGAGGGTTGATTTTCCCGACCCGTCGCAGCCGATAACTGCCACGAGCGGGGCAAGCGGCGCCATCAACTCAACTCTTTGAAGAAGCCGATCATCTTCAACCCGCCAAGAGCGAAGCGAACACATATCAGTGCAGCATAGGCCTGAACCCAGGGACCGGAAAGAACCACCATGTCAAAACCGGAACGGGCAAAACAAGTCAGAAAAACCCCGGTGGCAAGCAAGAACAGCTTATTTTGTTCACGCCATATCATCCGTTTCCACCAAAAGGGATATTTGGGTTTAGTCCAGCCCGTCAGTCGCGGAAGTAGGGCAGGGACATCCTTCGCCCATTCGGAATGGGTCTCGCCAAATTTGCCTTTCAAATATTCCTCTTCGTAAACCGAAATCCGTTCGTAAACCAGTATGGCAATTAGGAAAACGAGTGCGCCGAAAATCCAGCTTCCCGAGAGCATTGCAAGCCCGGTGAAGTTTAGAATGCGACCGACATAAAGCGGGTTACGTACGAGCGAATATGGACCCGAGGTGTTGAGTTCGGAGGCTTCAGCCGCTACTTTGGCTCTGCCAGACGTTCCGAGTGCGGCCCAGCCACTGGTGAATACACGGATGATCGCTCCAGCGCTGGCCACGGCAAGAGAAACCCAGAACCAAGCAAAATCGGCGTGCATAATCGCAAAAGGGCCGATGTCGCGGGTCACGTAAGCAATCAAAGTCGAAATGGCGATGATAGTGTATATATATGTGCCGCGGATGAAGAATAGCGCCTTGCCTGTCCTGGCCATTTCCTGTTGATACATTAACAATCTTTCTTCGATATCATTATAAGAGGATATACATATGACCAAAATTGGGTCAAGAACATGACCGAATCCTCAGTAAGCGCAAATAAATGTTGGTCCGCGTTGGTGCTTGCCGGCAATCGGCCTAAAGGCGATGCATTGGCGGCACAATTTGGCGCAACGGCAAAAGCGCTAATCGGTTTTGAAGGTCAACCGATGTTGAGCCATGTTGTGGCTGCGCTTCGGGCGACGCCGCAAATCAGCCATATTGTGGTAATTGCACAAGAGACGGCCATGCTGGAAAACGCAGTGGCCTTGGGCGGCGGGGCGATGTTATTGGTCAGCGGGGCTGGAATTTCCAACAGCATAAAGGCGCTCGCAGGGAGCAGAGACCTGCCTTTTCCAATCTTGGTGACAACCGCAGACCATCCGTTACTTGATCCCGGTACGATCTCAAATTTTCTGAATGGTGCAAGCGATGCAGACGTCGCCATTGGCATGGTAGAACGAGAAGTTTTAACGAGCCGCTATCCTGACAACCGCCGGACATGGCTGAAATTTTCAGATGGCTATTGGTCAGGGGCAAATCTTTTCGCCTTGCAGACTGCAAGATGCCTGCCCGCACTGGATCTATGGGCGCGGGCGGAACAGGACCGAAAAACCGCTTGGAAACTGTCCCTCCATTTTGGTCCGTGGTTGGCGGTGCGTGCGTTGACACGCACCATCGGTCTTGCAGATGCATTGGCCCATGCGGGGAAGCGCTTAGGGTTGAAGGCGCAGCTCGTGGCGCTTGATACCCCCGAGGCAGCGATTGATGTCGATAAGCCCGAGGATTATGATTTGGCTGTCGAGATTTGGCAGAAGCGGAACTCTTTAAATTAGCCTTAGTCGCCGCGCGGTTTTTTCGCCGATCGCCAAACGGTCCATCTTGGGCAACGCAAAACGCAGCGCCACCCATAATGCGCCAACCAACACAGGCAACATCTGCACGATCATCACCAACCGCGATAACAATGCTGCAGGCATGACAATCTGCGTTTCCAGCGACCATTCCACGACACCGAGTAACGCAAGGCCTATCGCCACTTTCCACGAAAAGCGCAGTGCGACCAAGACCATGCCTAGCAATATCCACCGCAGTGCGACCTGCGGGAGCATCTGGATCAGTAGCACCAACATCGCCCCCGCAATGGCGACGAGTGCTGCTTTTCCCAAAACCGATAGGAGCGGCCATTCGAACGGATCCAGATCATCATGCAGCTTCAATTGTATCACGGGGATAGCCGAGGCTAACGCCAGTCCAATGGCGGCCGCACAGGCCATCGCGTTCAAGCCATAAGTTGGTGTGAAATAGCCGCCAATCAGGACAGCAATTACCACGCCGGTAATGCTACCGACTAGCTGGTGATGATGTGCGGAGACCACTTGCTGGATAGGCGCCGCAGCGCCGCAAACTGCTTCAAAAGTGCGGGCGGCCAAGAGTATCCAAAGTGCAATAAGCGCTTGCTCTACACCTGGTCCGAAAACGGGAAGGATGGTCGGGCCCATGGCGCCAAGCACCGCTGCCAAGGGCAATGCGAGCGTCACCAATATGCGTGTTGAAAAGCCATAAATTGAAGAGACTCTCTCTTTACCGCCCGTCACAAGTGCCGATGCTAGCGGCGCAAGGACATAGGCAAAGGCTGTCCTGACAAGCTGGACCAAGCTGGAAATTTTGCGCGCAACGATATAGAGGCTGGTCGCCACCGCGCCGTTTGCCCCTGGAAGAATGGCGTTGAGGGCAATGGCGGGGCCGTCTCCGAACAATCGCAACGCTATATTGGTCGGCAACACCGCCAGCCCTGCCTTCATTGTCGCGCGAAACATGTCGTCGTACAATCGCCCTTTGAACATTAACCGCAGTTCAAAATTCTTGGCCAGCAGCTTTAAGCACAAGAAGCATGTTGCGGTTAGTGACAA
>CALGEE010000376.1 GCA_937881525.1 uncultured Sphingomonadales bacterium
GAAATAGCTGATTAAAGCGGCATCTAATCCAATGGCAGGATAAACGGCGTCGTTAAGTATTGTGGACAATAGAAAATCTTCTAGCTTGTTAATCAGAATATTATTTACACAATAATATCCACATTCTACGATTAAAGAACATCAATAGAAGGTTTAGTCCGTCACCAACCTGCCTGTTGATTTTACAAGGTGGGCGCAGTTCCCCGTCATGGATATTCCGTTCAACAAGATCGCTTAACGTATATGTTCATCTAACTACTTCCTTTCATGAACCTGAATGCCCAGTTCAGCTTCGCTTCAGCAGAATCGATGCAGACAGGGTCCAACGCAGTCGCATGGTGCTTCTGCCATGGAGACCTGCCATGAAAAGATATACTCTAATGACTTTGGTGACCGCGACGGCGCTTTCGTCCATTGCGGCGTATGCTGCACCGGCCGCACCTGTACGTGCCGACATGATGGTCGAAGACGTTGCGGATGCTGCGCGTAAAGCCCGGCGTGCCGAACGGCAAGCGGTCCGCGCAAATGAGACGTTTGAGCAACGCGCGGAGCGGCCGCAAAAACGGCAGCGGCGCCTGCAGACATTACAACAGCCGACGCCCACAGCAGACGCCATAAATCGCGGCGCGCCGCAACGTGACAACAACCGCGCAAAACGTCCGCGGGATATGGCGCGCGCCGAGCGTCCGAAAGTGCGCCCAGACGGACGTTATTATGATCGCAATCGCGACGGGGACCTCGACCGCCGCTGGGACCGCAATCGGGATGGCAATCTGGACCGGAATTGGGATCGGGATCGCGACGGTAGGCTGGACCGCCGCTTTGACCGCAATGGCGATGAGCGCATTGACCGCCGCTTTGACCGGAACCGTGACGGCCGGTTAGACCGGAACCAAATAGGCCGCTGGACCGACAATTGGCGCAATGACAACCGCTATAATTGGCGTAAACATCGGGAACGGAATAGAGATTATTTCCGTCCCGGCCGGTATTATGCCCCCTATCGCGATCAGCACTATCGCCGCATTTCCATCGGCTTTTCTTTAGGCTCTGCCTTTTTTGGTCCGCGCTTTTGGATCAACGAACCTTGGCAGTATCGCCTGCCCGCCGCTTATGGCAGCTACCGTTGGGTGCGTTATTATGACGATGTCCTTTTGGTAGATGTGCGCAATGGCCAAGTCGTTGACGTCATTCGCGACTTTTTCTGGTAAATGCTAGCAAATTAAAAAGCCCGGACCTTATCGTCCGGGCTTTTTTGCTTGTAACCTTGGCCCAAGCTGACCAAGCTCCCGTTTGTATAAAGAGGGAAAGTTTTTGATGTTCCATTGTCTATTATTGTCCATCATCAGAACATTTGGCGCTCATGTAAGAATATTTAGTTCTTCTGTTGCAGCACAGCATTTAGCTGCTGTAGACCGAGCACACTATCATGAGTCTGCGCTAGCGTAAAACAGAACCGCTGCAATTAGCCCCCGAGCGGACTGCCTGCTCTAGGGTCAACGAGGACGCAAAACGGAACTTCAGCAAGCGACCCAAAAGCGGTCAATTGCCCAAATGCCCGCCGTGTAGTCTCACCAATATTCGCTTGTTATGAACCACCTGCGCGCCCATAGTCAGCCTGGCTAATGCCGGGGGGGGGCAAATCAGCATGATCCTTGAACAAAGCGCCAAGTTGCGCCTGCTGACCGCCTTCCTGTTCTATTTTACACAGGGCGTCCCGGTCGGACTGTTCTTTTATGCAATTCCGACCTGGCTCGCAGCGAATGGCGCTTCAACCCTGGCTGTCGCAGGTGTGGTCAGCGCCGCGATCCTGCCCTGGACGCTAAAATTCTTCCTCGGCTTTTTCATGGATCGCTACACTTATTTGCCGATGGGGCGGCGGCGCATCTGGATTATCGGTGCGCAGTTGACAATCGTCGTTATGCTGTTGCTCGCCTCCATAATTTCGCCGGGACCGAAGGAAATCTGGCTGCTGTCCATCCTGGGGTTTCTGGCCAATTCGGGGACCGCGTTTCAGGATGTTGCCATCGACAGTCTTGCCGTCGATATCATGACCGAAGACGAGCGCGCCAAAGCGGCAGGGGTTATGTTTGGTGGACAGACTCTCGGTATATCGGCGACCACTTTTGTCGGCGGACAGCTAATCGCAACTTACGGAACCGTAGCGGGCTATCTAATCGCGGCTCTGATTGTTTCATGTGTGCTGGTCTTCGGGATTTGCATTCGCGAACGCGAGGGTGAAGGGCGCTTTCCTTGGAGCAATGGTAAAGCCCATTCTCGCAACGTCGCCCTGCAAGTTGATGCATGGAGACCACTATTGGTCAACAGCGCCAGGTCAATGCTTGCCCCGCTAAGTCTAATTGCACTTGTCGCATTCCTTGTCCGCTCGATGCCAAGCGGCGTTGCAGAAGCCTATCATCCCAGCCTTGCAACCAATATTGGCGGTTGGTCACAAACAGATTATACCAACACGATTTCGGCTGCACAGTTCGCCGTTGGCATCTTCGCCCTTGTGCTGGGTGGCTGGGTAGTCGCAAAGATCGGAGCGCAACGCGCTGCCCTTATATTTTGCATAGGTGTGGCATTTTGTGCACTGAGTTTCGGCATGGCACGCAGTTATTGGGACGACGCCTCACTGTTGACTGCCTATTTTTGGCAGACCGAATTTTTTGTCATAATGCTAAGCGTTTCTTGTATTCCAATTGCGACGCGGCTGTGCGACCCTCGGGTAGCAGCCACACAATTTACGCTCTATATGGCCGCATCCAACGTCGGACGCCCACTAGGTAATTCGGTCGCCGCGGCAACAGATGAAATGGGCGCCCCGCACCTCATGTATTTTGCCCTTGCAAGTGTTTTTGTAGCGCTTTCGCTTATCTTCTGGTTCGTCCGCTTTCCAACCAAGGCGCCCGAAGTGGTGGAAATCATCGAAGAGAGCGGGCCGGTTTTAGCGGGAGTGACCGCCCCCCATTGATGATCTGCCCCCTTCTGGGTGGTCCAAAATCTATGTTATTTTGGACACGGAAGGGAAAGAAGAATGCCATTCAAGAAACACACGCCGGAGGAGATTATCGGCAAGCTGAGTGAGGCCGAGATTGTGCTGGTGCAGGGAGGGACGACAGCAGATGCCTGCCGTCCATTATCGATCAGCGAGCAGACCTATTATCGTTAGCGCAAGGAATATGGTGGTTTGAAGACCGATCAAGCACTGTCCGTCGTCAGAACATTTGGCACTGATGGCTGCGTAAATTAGCGGACAATAACCTAGACAAAGCCCGCACGTTGTTGCGCGAGTTATCCAGCTATCTGAAAGGTATCGAAATCCCAGCTAGAGCTAAATAGCAGCAAAAGTTGGGCTAGTTGGGGCGATTGCCCCCAACGGCGCCTGAGAATGCCGATGAACATACTTTCCATCAATGATGCACACAAAGCCATCGCGCCACTAGGCTGAACCATAAGCCTGCCAAAGCAATCTCAAAGCCGCATACCCCACCAGCAACGCGGTTACGGTGCGCAACAGCCGCGGTGATAGGTAGCGCATGCCGAACAGGCTGCCCAATTGTCCTCCGACCAACACCGCGCTAAGTAATAGGCCATATTGCATGGCTGGTTCGGCAAGCGCGTGCGCACCCGATTTAATGATTTGGCCAAATAGCCCCGCGGCCGAGTTTATCAGAATATAGAGCGATGCAAATGCCGCGATCCGGCGCGCCTCTGCCCAACGGATGAGATGCAGGACAGGTGCCATGAATATGCCGCCACCGATGCCCGACAAACCCGCCAGCAGTCCGACACCGCCTGAAATAAATAATAACATCGGCTTGGACACATTGCGCGGTGCCATCTTGTCCGCTTGCATGAAGAGGGCGATCGACGACGCCAACAAAGCCCCGCCCAATATTGTTAAGAACACGACTTGTTTTAACGGCACCAGTCCCCCTGCAAATGCAAGTGGCGCCGATATCAAAAGCAAAGGTAGCACCTGCGGCCAGGACACAAGCCCAGCCCGCACGAAACGGATGCTGCCGCCCGTAACGACAATGATATTGCAGAAAAGCGCAATGACCGGGATCAGGCGATAATCAACGCCCCATAAGGCCAGCAAGGCAGTATATGTTGATCCTCCGCCAAAGCCTACCGAGGCGTAGACCAAAGCAACAACCCCAAAAAGGCCAGCTAACCAGAGCAT
>CALGEE010000377.1 GCA_937881525.1 uncultured Sphingomonadales bacterium
TTTCCATTGGCGGGGGATATACTGGCCGCACAAAGCTGAGGCTAATGGTCGCCATAAGCATAAGCGCAGCCGACGCCCAATAAGGTAGCGACGGGCTTGCCGCGAACATCAAGCCGCCGGCCGCAGGGCCAATGACCGATCCTATCTGCCAAGCGATGGAGCTTAGGGCAATCGCGCGGGGCAGCGATGCTGGCGGCACGATATTTGGGCCAATTGCCGACATGGATGGCCCGACAAATACACGCGCTACGCCATGTAATGTCGCAAATAAAAACAGCAGGGGTAGGGTAATGCCGTCGATATAGGTGAACCAACCCAGAGCAAGCGCAACCAGCATGTCGATGCTGTTGGCAAGCCGCGCTACGGTGCGGCGTTCCCATCGGTCGGCGGCCCATCCTGCAACAGGCGTCAACAGTGCCAATGGCACGAACTGAACAAAGCCAAGCAGACCAAGCTGCAGCGATGCCTCCCGAATAGACATACCATAATCGCTGCGTGCAATGTCATAGGTCTGATAACCGATAACAACGACCATTCCCATCGTCGCAAGCACCGCCATAAAACGCGCCATCCAATAAAAGCGGAAGTCGGCAATTTTAAGCGGATGTATTTCTGGGGTACTGTGGGACATGGCCTAAGGCCTATCGGCTTGCGCACTTAACTGCAATGCAGGGACGTGCATTTGCGTACCAAGATACCTGTTATTGTCTGTGATGTGATCATGAGCCTGAATCTTCTGGCACGATAGTCAGGCTGCGGTAAATCAACCGCGCGTTCTAAGTGCCGCCGTACCGCTGGATATCCGTACCTGGCTCACCGACGACCACAACGCAATCAGTGGTCGCTGGTCGAACAGGGGCATTATGTTTGTCATTTAGTATCCACCCATCGGTAATGCGGGATTGATGACGAAGTTTTCTGGGTCCTGCGACCTTGGTTCCTCACCACTGAGAAACGCCATCATGTCTGAGATGAGTCGATCGCGGTCGGTTTCGAATATACCATGCGGAGAGCCCGTATATTCAACGAGGCGGACGTCTTTAATCAGCGCGGCCGCCATGCGTGCGGTGGGATCGATGGGCACGGTCGAATCTGCGGTGCCGTGGATAATCAAAGTCGGCACCTTAAACGCTGGCAGGTCCTTTCGGAAATCCGTCGATGAGAATGCCTCTGCCGCTTTTAGCGTAGGACAAAGCCCTGCTTGCATGGTCATATTCCACGCCCAATCCAAAGTGGCGCTGCTGACTGGCCTTGTCAGCCAACCGATACCGAAAAAGTCGTGTAGAAATGTCCGCATGAATGCCGGCCGGTCAGCGATCATGTCCTGAGTTATCTGTTCGAATGTCTCTTGCGGCACGCCGCCGGGATTGTCTTCTGCCTGCAACAGATAAGGGACCACGGAGGACACCAATATCGCCCGGACAACGCCTGCGCCATCATAACGCGACATGTACCGCGCCACTTCACCGCCACCCATGGAAAATCCAATTAACGTGACATTTTCGGCAGCACTAGTTGCTTTCATGACGTCAGCCAGGTCATCCGTTAGGGTGTCATAATCATAGCCGTTCCATGCCTGTTCCGACCGGCCAAAGCCGGGCCTGTCATAAGAAATCATGCGGTGCTCGGCATTGGCGAGCGCATCGGCTATTGGGTCCCAGCTATCGGAGGAAAGCGGCCAGCCGTGGATAAGGATAACCGGATTGCCCTTGCCCCAATCCTTCACATGTGCTGTCGCGGGTTTAGATCATGGGCATGTTGCAGTCTCCTATGGTATGAAATTTTCATAGGAAACACTTCCAAAGCGTTAACGTTCCGTCAGCTTAGGCTTACGAAGCTATCCATTACGCGCTTGCGCCCAGCTTGCTCAAAGTCGATCTCCAGCTTGTTGCCCTCTATCAATGCAATCGCGCCATAGCCGAATTTTTCGTGGAACACGCGAAGACCAATGCTGAGGTCACTTCGACCCTTGTTGCCAAGGCTGACGGCGCTGCGGGTGTTTTCGGCAATGCGCTGGGGGCGGGGGTTGAGGCCTCCCGATGTTGCGGCCCGCTGCCAACCGGGGCCACGCGTGTTGCTCCGGCCTTGGTTCGCGGCTGCCAAATGCGCGAACGGGTCCGATTGCTCGCTCCAGTGTGCACGCCATAATGATGCGCCACCTGTCATGCTCTGTTCTGCCTCAATATGGTCAAGCGGCAGTTCTTCAATGAAGCGGCTCGGGATACTGCTTGTCCATTGGCCATAAATCCGGCGGTTGGCGGCATGGATGATAGTGCATTTACGTTTGGCGCGGGTAATTGCGACATAAGCGAGGCGGCGCTCTTCCTCCAACGAGGCAAGGCCGCCTTCATCCAATGCGCGCTGCGACGGGAAAATGCCTTCCTCCCACCCAACTAGGAAAACATTGTCATATTCGAGGCCCTTGGCGGCGTGAATGGTCATGATCGTTACGCTTGCGCCCGTGTCGCTGCGGTCATTGTCCATGACGAGGCTGACATGCTCCAAAAACTCGCCCAAAGTTTCATATTCTTCCATCGCGCGGGCAAGTTCGCTCAGGTTTTCAAGGCGGCCCGATGCCTCAACGCTGCGTTCAGCTTGCAAGACGGCGGTGTAGCCGCTTTCATCCAATATCAGGCGTGTCAGATTGGCAGGCGACATCGTCGCGGCCTCATCACGCCAGCGGGCAATATCGACCACCAGATCGGCCAACGACTTGCATGCTTTGCCCGTAAGTTCATCCGTCCCAACAAGACGCGCCGCAGCTACCGACAATGGCGCACATTCTGCGCGCGCAATAATGTGGATTTTCTCCACCGCCTTATCGCCAATGCCGCGCTTGGGCACGTTTACGATCCGTTCGAACGCAAGGTCGTCGGCGGGCTGATTGACGATACGCAAATAAGCGATGGCATCGCGAATTTCGGCGCGTTCGTAAAAGCGAAAACCGCCAACTATCCGATAGTTAACGCCGATTTGTATGAAGCGGTCTTCAAATTCACGTGTTTGATGCTGCGCGCGCACGAGGATGGCGATGCTGTCGAGGGTTTCGCCCCTATACTGCACAGCCTCGATTTCCTCACCGACGCGGCGAGCCTCTTCGGGACCATCCCAAACGCCGATGATCCGGACTTTTTCACCGTCATCCAACTCGGTCCACAATGTCTTGCCCAACCGTGCGCTGTTGGCATCAATCAGCCCTGATGCTGCGGCAAGAATATGTGGTGTACTGCGATAATTCTGCTCAAGCTTAATCGTCTTTGCGCCTGGGAAATCCTTTTCAAAGCGAAGGATGTTCGCGACCTCCGCCCCGCGCCATGAATAAATGCTTTGGTCATCATCGCCGACGCAGCATATATTTTTGTGCTTCTGCGCCAGCAGCCGCAGCCAGAGATATTGGACCGCGTTCGTATCCTGATATTCGTCGACAAGGATATATTTGAACTGCGCCTGATATTTTTCGAGGATGTCGCGATTATTTTTAAGCAGGTTTAGGCCATGCAACAATAAGTCGCCAAAGTCGCAGGCGTTCAATGCAAGCAGGCGTGCCTGATACAGCGCGTACATATGCTTGCCCTTGCCATTGGCGAAGGCTTCATTGTCTGCAGCGTCTAAATCCGCAGGCGATTTGCCTGCGTTTTTCCATTTGTCTAGCAGACTCGCCAACCCGCGCGCGGGAAAGCGTTTTTCGTCTAGATCCTCGGACTGGATAAGCTGTTTTAAAAGCCTAATCTGGTCGTCGGTATCGATGATCGTAAAATTACTCTGTAATCTAATGACTTCAGCATGGCGGCGAAGCAGCTTTGCACCAATGCTATGGAACGTACCGAGCCAAGGCATCCCTTCAATTGCCGATCCGACCATTGCATCAATACGTTCGCGCATTTCGCGTGCCGCTTTGTTGGTGAAGGTGACCGCAAGGATTTCCGATGGCCATGCTTTGCGCGTGTATAAAATCTGGGCCATCCGTGCCGTTAGCGCCGCAGTTTTTCCAGTGCCTGCGCCTGCCAGCAACAGAACCGGCCCCTCTGTGGTAAGCACAGCTTCACGTTGCGGCACGTTCAACCCGCGCAGCCATGGCGGTTCCGTTTCGGACGGATCGGATTGGACCTGAATATCTGACATCAAGCGAACAGTTAGGGAACGGCGCGATGAACCGCAAGCGCTGTTCGGTGCGTTGGTGGAACTATTACATGCCGAAAAGCAGGCGCGTGGCTAAATTCCTTGGGGACGTAAAAATGTTAGCCGCGCCTTGCCAACATTACGGACGGTGTCGACCGTGAAACCCTTCACTTCAACGTCTTCCTTGATACTGGTTTCGACGCTGATCCATACGGATGGCGCAAACCAGCCAAAGCGGACAAGTTTGTCGAGCGCCACAGAGCCTGCGCCGCTTAAATAAGGCGGGTCCACTAGAACAATGTCGGCAGGCTTGATGGCGGTACCCAGTGACAACACGGATGATTTGCGCACGTCGCTTTGATCCTTGGCACCTAATTTCGAGATGTTTGTTTGAAGTGCGTCAAGGGCAAGTGCGTCCTGCTCGACAAAGGTGCAATGCGCGGCACCACGCGACAATGCCTCAAGCCCAAGCGCGCCAGATCCTGCAAAAAGGTCAAGCACCCGCAAATCTTCAAAAGACCCAAGCCGGCTAGTCAGCATCGAAAACAATGTCTCGCGCGTGCGATCTGCGGTTGGACGGGTCGTGTCGCCTTTGGGCGCGATCAACGGCCGCGAGCGCCACTGGCCGGAAATAATGCGCATTATTTCAGCGTCTTTCGAAATTCGATGAGGTCAACACGGCGCACTTCGCCAACAGTGCCAGGTGCAAGTTCGCCCAGCACGAATGGGCCATAACGCGTGCGGATAAGGCGGCTGACCTCAAGCCCCAAATGTTCAAGAACGCGGCGGACTTCGCGGTTCTTGCCTTCGGTCAGCGTCATTTCTACCCAACCATTGCGGCCAGTGCGGCGTTCCAGATTGGCATCGATTTTGCCATATTTGACGCCCTCAATCTCGATGCCGTGAATGAGTTCTTCTAGCTGTTCCTGACTGACATCACCAAAGCAGCGCGCGCGGTAGGTGCGTTCAACGCCTGTTGATGGCAATTCCATCTGGCGTTTGAATTCGCCATCATTGGTCAGAAGCAGCAATCCCTCCGTATTCAAATCGAGCCGACCGATGGGCATCAGGCGCGGCAAGTCCTTGGGCAAAACATCATAGATGGTCTTGCGCCCACTAAAATCGCGTTCAGCGGTCAGGCAGCCTTCCGGTTTGTGGAACATGTAAAGTTGCGTCGGTGCGGGCTGACCCACGGCCTTGCCATCCACAGCGACCCCGTGCAGCGATTTCAGCAAAGTTGCGGGCGTTTCCACCTTTTCATTGTTCAGCGTAACGCGGCCATCGGCAATCATACGTTCGATTTCGCGCCGCGACGCAACGCCAGCGCGCGCCAGCAGCTTTGCGATGCGTTCTTCACCGTCCTTGCGTTCTAATGCGCCCTTGCTCGGGCCGGCATTTGGGTTGGGTTTACGCGACGGTTTGCTGTCCCAACGCAGACGTGGTGGCTTGGCAGGACGGGCAGGTGCTTTTGACGGAGGATTAACCATGTCGCGCCTTTGACGCATATTGCTTCAAAAGTCACTGGCCATTCAGGAAAATGCCGTTAGTCATCGTCGCAATGTATTCGGAGAGGGCCACATGTCAGTCGATTTAATGCGTTTTATCATTTTTGCGGGCATCTTGCTTGCCCTGCCATTGATTGCGCTAACGGTCCCTACATTCCGGCCCTATCTGCGCAAAAACCCCGTTATCACCTTCCTGCTCGGAATTTCCAGCGGCTTTCCCCTGACGTTGCTGGTAGCAACCATGACATTCTGGCTGGCTAAAGTTGGCATCGACACGGCCACGATCGGTTTTGCGGTCGCATTGGGTATTCCATATACCGTTAAGTTTCTCTGGGCCCCGTTGGTCGACAAGTTGCATCTGCCTTTTCTCACCAAGCTGTTGGGCCAACGGCGCAGCTGGTTGTTCTGTGTGCAGGCTTTGCTCTTCGTCTCGATCTGGCAATTGGGCGCGAGCAATCCGCAGCCTGATGACATGGGAGTGTTCGCTATATGGGCGCTCATCACCGCGTTTCTGTCGGCGACGCAAGACATTGTCATTGATGCCTATCGCATCGAGATTTTGGAAGAAAAAGAGTTCGCGCACGGCACCGCGACAAACCAGTTTGGCTACCGCACAGGCAATCTGATCGCGGGTGCAGGGACTATATATTTTGCCTCGCAAGAGGGGCTAGGGCTTGGCTGGTCAACGGCCTATGGCCTGACTGCGTTATGCATCATTCCTGCGATTATTGCCGCGTTATGGGCTGGCCCGGGCAAGTTTGTTGATCGCTTCGCACATGTCGAGGGCATGAAGCCAAAGCAGTGGCTGACTGAGGCAGTGGTCAATCCATTCCGCGAATTTTTAACACGGCATGGCGCGTTCCTGATCCTTGGCTTCGTGCTTGTTTACAAGGTTGGCGATGCCATGGGGCAGGCAATGTTAAGCCCCATGATCGTTGATTTGGGCTTTTCCGATCTTGATTACATTTCGGCGAACAAATTATGGGGCTTTGGCGCGTTGATTATTGGCTCTGCTTTGGGCGCTCCTTTCATCTTGTGGCTCAGCATGGGGCGGGCGTTGCTTATCTCCGGATTGTTGATGATGTTCTCCAATGTCATGTTCATGATCCTTGCCGCGACAGGCAACAGCTACTGGATGATGGTCGCCGCTATTTGCACCGAGAATTTGACCAGCGGCGTTGGCCTGACAGTGTTCGCCACCTATTTGTCTGGGCTCTCAAGCATTGCGTACACTGCGACGCAATTCGCACTGCTTTCATCGTTCGCTGGTGTTGGTCGCACGTTCATGGCGGGGCCAGCAGGCATCGTTGCCGAGAATGTTGGCTGGGTGGGCTTTTGGGGCTTCACCGTCGTGGCAGCGATCCCGGGCATGGTCTTGCTCTGGCTGCTGTGGAGTAAAGGCTATGTCATCCAAGGCATCCACCAAGTTGAAGCCATCAACGAAAAGGCGCTGAAGGAACCGGTCGGGCCCTTACGTATTCTTGGCTTTTTGCTAATTGTGGCTGGGCTTATCGGCCTATTACTCTCGCAACCGCTTGAGTTTGCAAACAATCTCACATTGGCCTTTGCAGCGGTGTTGGTCGCCGGCGGGCTGCTGGCTTGGGAGGGACAGCCGAAGAGAGTAGCTTAGTCTGGGACCTGATCGTTAAGTCTTAAAACTTCGCCAGCCAGATATAGAGACCCGCATATCAGGACGTTGCTTGGCCCCTTTTGTGCCGCGCGCAATTCCAGTGCTGCGGTGACGTTGCTGGCTGGCCGCGCGTCTGCGATGTGCAGGCGGGACTGCGCCAATTGGCTCAGGTCTTTTGGATCATGATGCGCATGCCCCGCTATTGGCAATGCGGTCAGCGTTTCAATTTTGTACGCAAAGGGTGCGAGGAAGCCAATCGCGTCCTTATTCTCTAACATGCCGATAATGACATGCACGCTGGGGCCGTCTTCCAATGTTTTGGCAATCGCTGCTCCTGCATCGGGATTGTGGCCGCCATCAAGCCAGATGTTGGAATCTTCGGGTAATAATTCAGTCAGCGGCCCATTGGCCAATAACTGCATACGCGCAGGCCAGCGCGTCCATTCCATAGCGGCGGACAACGCAGCCTCCGGTGCGTGGATCGCTGACTGATGCCGCAGCATAGCAATGGCCAAGGCAGCATTATCGGCCTGATGCGCTCCGGTCATGCGAGGTAGGGGCAGGTTCAGCTTTCCGGT
>CALGEE010000378.1 GCA_937881525.1 uncultured Sphingomonadales bacterium
TTGATTGCAGCTCGCGCATGATCGGTGTCGCATTTTCCGCAAACCGCAGGTTCTTGGGGCTAAAGGTTCCCCCTTGGATGCGGGACATCAGCCGCGCATAGAGGTCCCGAAGCTTTTGGGGGTCTGCAATCTCTGCCTTCACCTGTGCCACCAACGCGCCGAAGTGCTCACTCTTCGGTCCGAGCGCATGACCATCATGCGAGACCTCGATTACATAGTAACGCCGCTCACCGCCCTCAAGCCAAAGTGGCTTATGGTTGGTTGTGAAGAGGAAGCATGACTTCTGGGGAATAGTTACAGCGGCCTGATATTTGGGCTCAACTGTTACCCGATCACTGGTGATGATATCCTTAAGGGCGTTGCCCTCATCAGAGTGGCTGCTGATATGGACCTCTTCCGCTAGAATTAGTTTCTTGCTGAGCACGTCAGCGGCAAACCTCTGGGTCAAGCTTTTGATCCCGTTCACAGCGCTTGTATTGTCCGCCCCAAAGAGCGCCTCAAGGACTTCACCTATGGTCGACTTGCCTGTCCCCTTTTCCTCAGAATAAAGCAGAATTGACCAGGTTGGTTTTTGCGCTTCGTTTTGGAGGCCCCAGGATATCCAGTCGAGCAGGTGGTTGCGCTGGGTCTTATCTGGGATAGCAAAAGCCAACATGTCCTCGAAACCGCATTTCTGGTCGTGGAAATTCTGACTTGGCGGCAGGCGACGATATGGCGGTTCATGCCACAGGTTGATGTCCCAGAGCCCGTCTCTGTAGAGGCGCTTTGCGCTGTTGCCAGGGAGAGGGTACGACTTCCCTGAGTAGATACCAAAGGTCATGCGGGGGTCAGAACTTTTACCCTGAAGTGCGGCAAAACTGACGGAGTTGACGAGTTTCATGATCTCAGGGTGGTTCCGGTAGCGCGCGGCAATCATCTGGGGCAGCAGCTTCTCCATATCCCAAGCACTGTACTGCATGGGGCCGCTACCCAGCTTGATGAACTTACCGTTTGCCTGAACAAACCAGCTAGCGACCTCTCTCTGAACTTCTGCACGCAAAGTGTCTGGGGTTTGTACTTGGGTCACGACGTTTTCAGCCGCAAGCACCGCCGGATGCCAAGCAACCCCTGACTTTAGGTCATCTTCTCGCTGCTCTAAGATGCTTTGCTGCCAGCCTGTGAGTTCAACTTGTCGATGATGATCGCCTTGATCCAACACAGCAACCTTTGCCCGGAACTGTACTACTTTTGCATTAGCAGCTTCACGATCGTTCATACACTCTGGTTCCCTCTGATGGCCTGAGCCGCCCGTGCCAGCGACCATGATTGGGGAAGCCGACCTACGGTGCAAGAGGAACAAAGGCGTGCTGTCAGAGATGAACCCGCTGTTGGGGGGTTGCCATTGTGATGTCGGCAACCGGCCCAAAGCCGACCTTGGGCGTGTCCGCCGATTGCTGCGGCGGCAGCCCGCATTGCCGCCGTTCGCTGCGATTGCAAAGCATGACCTGGGCTCAAGGGCTGCAATGTGGACGAAGCGTGAATTCGCCGCGCCAGCCCCAATTTCGGCTTTCCGCACATTGCGCCTGCAGCGAAAAGCTCCAAGGGCCTGAAACGGAAATTCGCTGCGTGCGCGAATTGGAGTGATTGTTTCCGCGAATACGGCACCCTGAAGGCGGAGGACAACCTGACAATGCCTGTTTGTCTGTCACAAGAGCCTGCGCTTGGCTCGCCTTACAGAGGCAGTGGCAGATGTGCCGGAGCAGATCGTCCGTGACGAGATTTCGATGTTCGAGCCCCGAACTTACAATCGGTATGATCCGGGCGTCCTGCTGGTCCATTTGTGAAAGGCTCGGTGGAAGTTCGACGCTGCAGAAAAGCCGGTGTCAAAGGCGATCTGTTCGATGCTGTCCGTACCTTGCTGAAGCGCGCGGATAGCGATGTCGCGGCGCAGAGCGTCCTTTATGTCCTGAAAGGACGTCCCTTCCTCTTTCAGGCGACGGTTCAGCGTCCGGGGCGTGATTTTCAACGCGTAGGCCGCATCCGGAAGTTGGCAGTTCTGCCAGGTCGCTCCGTAAAGAAAGGCGCGGACGCGCAGGCTGTTTGTATGTCCGCGCGAGCCGGTGAAGATCCAGTCAATCGGCGCGCGTTCAAGGAACACGGATGCCTCGGCGGGACTGCGGGTGATCGGACGGTTGAATTGGCGTGGATCGAAAAGGATGCTGGTTTGCACCGCATCAAACGCTACCGGGCACGGGAAGACGACTGCGTAATCTGCCGCAAAACCTGGACGAGGGAAAGCAAAGTGAACCGCTTTCACGGCCGTTTCCGCCCCGCCGAGCCAGGACAGGAGCCCATGCGCCAATTTCAGTATCAGCATGTGGCCAAATCGCTGCGGACGGGTTTCGTTCGAGTAAGGGACCAACGCCAGTTCCACTTCCTCCGGGCTGTTACGCAAGTCCAGGCGGAAATCATCCAAGACCAGGTTCCAGAACGTCGAAAACCGAAACAGCGCCGAGACCAGACTGCTCGCCTCGCGCTGCACGGTGAGAAGATGCTGCAGGGCGCGGGGCCGGATCGGGCGGCTCCAGAGGCCCATCATCTCATCGCCGATCTCTGGCGCGGCAAGCTGATACAACCGGGCGATTTCTTCGAGCGTGACGCGCTGAGTGGGCGCCATCGGGCTGGTTTGCAGCCCGGAGCGCTCCAACAGGGAAGTCATCGCTTCCGGCGTGCATCGAGATTTCAGCGCATCCAACCAGTCCTGAATGAAACCCGCCGATACGGTGGTCAGAGAGATGGGGTCATGACCGGTCATGCAAAAGCCTTCGGTGGCGTGATCAGATAGGAAAATGGCAAAAGATGAGCTTTTTGACAAGGCATGCAGCGGATAGATGACGTAAAGCCATAGTTTCCGTCGGAGAGACAGGTATGTCCTATCAGCCGCCCGTGCAGGATTTGATGTTCTGCATCCAACACCTGTCCCACTGGGAAAACGTGTCCGCGCTGGAGGTGTATTCCGAATGCGAACTGCAGGACATAAGTGCCGCGCTGGAGAGCTATGCCCGGTTTTGCGCCGAACAGATCGTGCCATTGTCCCAGGTCGGGGACACGCAAGGCGCCCGGTTCGACAAAGGCCGTGTGACCATGCCCGAAGGCGACGCGCGGGCCTATGCTCAGTTTATCGAAATGGGCTGGCAGGCGCTGACCCATCCGGCGGAATATGGCGGCATCGGGCTGCCGCGTGCCGTCGGCGCGGCGGCAGTAGAGATGCTGAATGCGGCCGACATGAGCTTTGGCCTCTGCCCATTGCTGACCGATGGAGCAATCGAGGCGCTGCTGCTGACCGGCTCGGACGAGCAGAAGGCCACCTACCTTGGGCCGCTGATCGAAGGGCGCTGGTCTGGCACGATGCACCTGACCGAGCCGCAGGCGGGCAGCGATCTGGGCCGGGTAGCAACCAGGGCCACGCGGCGCGGGGATGGCACCTATGGCATCACCGGCACGAAGATTTTCATCACCTATGGCGCCCATGATCTGACCGAGAACATCATTCACCTCGTGCTGGCGCGCACACCTGATGCGCCATCCGGGCCGAAGGGGCTGAGCCTTTTCATCGTGCCACAGAAGCTGGTGGAACCGGACGGGAAGCCGGGGGCCGCGAACGCGGTCAACTGCGTGAGCATCGAACACAAACTGGGCGTGCGCGCCAGCCCGACGGCTGTGCTGGAGTACGACGATGCCACCGGGTTCCTGATCGGCGAGGAAAATTGCGGGCTGGAATACATGTTCATCATGATGAACGCCGCGCGCTTCTCGGTTGGCGTGCAGGGAATTGCGATCTCTGAGCGGGCCTATCAGCGTGCTTTGGCCTACGCGCGCGACCGTGTGCAGAGCCGTCCGGTGAACGGTCAGAGTAAAGACGCCGTCGCGATCATCGAACACCCGGATGTCCGCCGCATGCTCCTGCGGATGCGCAGCCTCACCGAAGGCGGGCGGGCCATGGCGGCGTCGACCGCGGGACTCTTGGACATCGCGCATCACCTTGAGGATCCGGAAACGGTCGCGCTGGCCGAATTCATGGTCCCCCTGGTCAAGGGCTTCTGTTCGGAACGCGCCGTCGAGGTCGCTTCCCTGGGTGTGCAAATCCACGGCGGCATGGGTTTCATCGAAGAAACCGGCGCCGCGCAGCATTATCGCGACGCCCGCATCCTGCCGATTTACGAGGGCACCACGGCCATTCAGGCAAATGACCTTCTTGGACGCAAGGTGATGCGGGACGGGGGGGCAACCGCCCGACTGTTTGCCGCCCGAATTGCGGAAACCGAAGCAAAGCTGGCAAGCGGTGATGCCTCGGCCCAAGCGATCGGCACAAGTCTGGCGCAGGCGCGCGGCGCTTTTGAAGCTGCTCTGGACTGGATGCTGGAAAACAGCCGCAAGGATATCGACGCGGCCTTTGCGGGCTCTGTCCCCTTCCTGATGCTGTCCGGCACATTGGCAGCGGGCTGGATGCTGGCCAAGGCGGCGCTGGCGGCGCAAACCGCGCGCGATGCAGGGCAGGACAGCGCGTTCCTGACCCAGAAGATCGCCACGGCGCTTTTCTATGCCCGGCACGTCCTGCCCGAATGCGCCACCGAACAAACCCGCATCCTGCACGGCGCACAAAGCCTGCTGGGCGCGGCTTTCCCCGATTGATCCCTCGAAAGTACCCAACCCATGAATGACGTCGTGAACCCCGACACCTACGAACGACTCGCGATTTCCGCGCGTGACAATGGCCTCTACCTGGTGACGCTGAACCGCCCTGAGAAACGCAACGCGCTGGACGTGGTTACCATCGAGGAACTGATCCGCTTCTTCAGCGGCGCGCGCATGGCGGGCGTCAGGGCGGTGTTGCTGGAAGGCGCCGGCGATCACTTCTGCGCGGGCCTCGATCTGGTCGAACATTGGAAAGCCGACCGCAGCCCCGATGACTTCATGCATGTCTGCCTGCGCTGGCACGAGGCCTTCAACAAGATGGAATATGGCGGCGTGCCGATCATTGCCGCGCTCAAGGGCGCGGTTGTCGGCGGCGGTCTGGAACTGGCCAGTGCTGCTCATGTGCGCGTGATCGACCCCGGCACCTATTTCGCCCTGCCGGAAGGCCAGCGCGGGATCTTTACCGGCGGCGGCGCGACGATCCGGGTGTCTGACATGATCGGCAAGTATCGCATGATCGACATGATCCTGACGGGCCGTGTCTATCAGGGCCAGCAGGCCGTCGATCTGGGGCTGGCGCAATACATCACCGAAGAGGGCGGCAGCTTTGCCAAGGCGCTGGAACTGGCGGACAAGGTCGCGCAGAACCTGCCGCTGACGAACTTCGCGATCTGTTCGGCGGTCAGCCACATGAACAACATGTCCGGCATGGACGCCGCCTATGCCGAAGCTTTCGTGGGCGGCATCGTCAACACCCAGCCTGCCGCGCGCGAACGGCTTGAGGCCTTCACCAACAAGACCGCGGCCCGCGTGCGGCCAAACAGCTAAGTCAGGCGGGCCCCGGATGCGTCACCACTTCGAGTCACTTCAAAAGACAAGGGCCAACCATGTGCCCTTGTCTCCGTTGTCCTTCCTGCGCCGCGCCGAAAGCCTGCACGGTGCGCGCATGGCGGTGGTCTATGGCGACATCCAGCGCAGTTGGGCCGAAACCTGTGCCCGCATTCGCGCTGTGGCCGGGGGGCTCGTGGGGCTTGGCGTGCAACAGGGCGATACGGTCTCGGTACTGAGCCCGAACATCCCCGAGCTGTTCGAGCTGCATTTCGCGCTGCCCCTGACGGGCGCCGTGCTGAACACGCTCAACACCCGGCTGGAACCGGAAACCATCGCCTATATCCTGGGTCACGCGGATACCAGGCTGGTGGTTGTCGACCGGGAACTGGTGCCGCTGCTGTCACAGGCCTTTGCCCTTCTTGGTCGCACCCTGCCAGTGGTCGAGATTGCCGATCCGAATGCGCCGGGCGAAACCCTAGGCGGCCCGACCTATGACAGCCTGCTGGCGAGCGAGCCCCTGCCGATCGTGCTGCCGGATGACGAATGGAATGCCATTGCACTGAACTACACCTCGGGCACCTCAGGGCGGCCTAAGGGCGTGGTCTATCATCATCGCGGCGCTTACCTGATGGCGCTTGGCACCGGAACAGCGTGGCAGGTGCCGCCCTATCCGGTCTACTTGTCGGTCGTCCCGATGTTCCACTGCAACGGTTGGGGGCATCCCTGGCTGATGGCGATGCTCGGGGGAACGATGGTCTTCACCCGCGTTCCGGCTGCAGACCGCATCCTTGCGGCGATCCGCACCCATGCGGTGACCCATTTCGGCGCAGCGCCCATCGTCTTGCAGATGCTTGCCGAGGCCGACAGCAGCGCCGCGCCCTTTGATCCGGCGATCCGCGTCCTGACCGCAGGCGCACCACCGCCGCCCTCCGTTCTGGAAAAGACCCGGGCCATGGGGTTCGATGTCATGCAGGTCTATGGCCTGACGGAAACCTACGGCCATATCTCGCAGTGTCTGTGGCAAGAGGACTGGGACGATCTCACCCCCGCGGAACAATCCGAATTGCAGGCGCAACAGGGTATTGCCTTTCCCATGGTCGAAGAGGTCACCGTGATCGACCGCGCCAGCGGCGCGCCTGTCCCGCGCGATGGTACCACGCAAGGTGAAATCGCCATTCGCGGCAATACGGTCATGGCGGGCTATTACAAAGACGCGGAGGCCACCGTCGCGGCCTTTGCGGATGGCTGGTTCTGGTCCGGCGATGGCGCTGTCGTGCACGATAACGCCTATATCCAGATCCGGGACCGACTGAAGGACGTGATCATCTCGGGCGGCGAAAACATATCCTCGGTCGAGGTCGAGGCCGTGCTTTACCGTCACGACGCCGTTCAGGCTGCTGCCGTGGTCGCCATGCCGCATGAAAAATGGGGCGAGGTCCCCTGTGCCTTTGTCGAATTGCGCGACGGGATCAACGCCACACCGGACGAGATCATCACCTTTTGCCGCGCCCATCTGGCCGGCTTCAAGGCCCCCAAGGCCGTCATATTCGAAACCCTTCCCAAGACATCCACCGGCAAGATCCAGAAGTTCCAGCTTCGCAATCGTGCCAAAGACCTGGAGTAACCTGGAATGCCACTTCTTTCCCCGTCGCGCAGGCTGCGTCGCACCGCCTTTTCCGACGGCGTCGAGGCCGCCGGAGTAAAGGCCTACACTGTCTACAACCACATGCTTTTGCCGACGGTGTTCCGCTCGGTCGAGGAAGACTACCACCATCTGAAACAGGCGGTGCAGGTCTGGGACGTCGCCTGCGAACGGCAGGTTGAATTGCGCGGCCCCGATGCCGGGCGCCTGGTGCAACTGCTGACCCCGCGCGACCTGCGGTCGATGCTGCCCGGTCAGTGCTACTACGTGCCCATTGTCGACGAAACCGGTGGCATGCTGAACGATCCTGTTGCTGTCAAACTGGCCGAGGACCGGTGGTGGATCTCCATTGCCGACAGCGATCTTCTGTATTGGATCAAGGGGCTGGCTTACGGCTATCGTCTCGACGTGCTGGTAGACGAGCCTGATGTGTCGCCCCTTGCCGTGCAGGGGCCGCGGGCCGACGATCTGATGGCGGCGGTCTTTGGCGATGCGGTGCGCGACATCCGCTTTTTCCGCTTCGCGCATCTGGACTTCCAAGGGCGCGACATGGTTGTTGCGCGGTCCGGCTACTCCAAGCAAGGCGGGTTCGAGATCTACGTCGAGGGTGAAGACCTAGGCATGCCGCTTTGGAACGCCCTGATGGAGGCCGGCAAGTCGATGGACGTTCACGCCGGC
>CALGEE010000379.1 GCA_937881525.1 uncultured Sphingomonadales bacterium
CACAACGGCGATCAGAACGTCTTGCACCCCTCGGTTCTTAAGCTCGTTCATCACCGAAAGCCAGAATTTGGCTCGGTAACCATCCCTCTTTTAACGGGGTGCATTCATAGAAGATATGTGTGCTGTTTACATGGATGGATAAATCGGAAATTTCTCGCAGAGCTCCTCTACCTTGGATTTGACCGTTACCTCAACTGCGCTGTTACTCTCTCCGCCGTTCATAGCAAGACCATCGACCACTTCTACGATCCAGTCTGCGATCAGCCGGAATTCGGGTTCGGCAAACCCGCGCGTGGTACCGGCGGGGGTGCCCAAGCGTATGCCTGAGGTAACGGCGGGTTTTTCGGTGTCAAACGGGATACCGTTCTTGTTGCATGTAATATTAGCACGCCCCAAGGCCTTTTCAGTAGCATTACCCTTTACACCCTTGGGGCGCAGATCGACGAGCATTAGGTGTGTGTCGGTTCCTCTGGTTACGATGTCAAGGCCACCCTTCATCAACTGATCGGCCAAAGCTTGGGCGTTCTTCACCACCTGTTTTTGGTAGTCGACGAAGTCGGGCCGCAGAGCCTCGCCGAAGGCCACCGCCTTGGCAGCGATCACATGCATCAGTGGGCCGCCCTGAATGCCGGGGAAGATTGCTGAGTTGCACTTCTTTGCAATAGCCTCATTATTCGTGAGGATCATGCCTCCGCGTGGGCCGCGCAGGGTTTTGTGCGTGGTCGTCGTTGCCACGTGGGCGTGGGGGAAGGGGCTAGGGTATAGACCCGCCGCGATCAGCCCGGCGAAGTGGGCCATATCTACAAGAAGGTACGCACCGACCCTGTCGGCAATCGCGCGCATTCTGGTGAAATCGATGATGCGAGGGACGGCCGACCCTCCAGCGATGATCAGCTTAGGGTTATGCTCCACCGCCAAAGACTCCAGCTGGTCATAATCCAATTGGCTATCCTGCGGGCGAACACCGTATTGGATGGCGTTGAACCACTTGCCCGACTGGTTCGGGGCCGCGCCATGGGTCAGGTGACCGCCGGCGTCCAAGGACATGCCAAGGATCGTGTCGCCGGGCTGGATCAGCGCCTGAAACACTCCTTGGTTGGCTTGAGAGCCCGAGTTCGGTTGGACGTTGGCAAACGAGCAATTGAAGAGCTTGCACGCCCGCTCTATCGCCAGAGTTTCGGCGATGTCGACGAACTGGCAGCCTCCGTAATATCGCTTTCCAGCATAGCCTTCGGCGTATTTGTTGGTCATCACCGAACCCTGTGCCTCCATTACGGCGCGGCTGACGATGTTTTCCGATGCGATCAGCTCAATCTCATGGCGCTGACGGCCCAGTTCTTGCGTTACAGCCCCAAAAATCTCGGGATCACGCGCGGCAAGGCTTTCAGTAAAAAACTCGTTGTTCATGGTGGGAAAGATGGTCATTTCTGTAAGTCCTCTGTTCAGCCGGTCCAACCTAGACCGGCGGCTATGCAGTTCATGGATTGCATCAAGGGCACGCTGGCGCCGAACCCCGGTTCCGCCCGTGCCTGGCGCAAAAGCGCCACTTGCAAATGATTGATCCGGGTTAGTTGTGGAGCCTGTGCCTGGACCCGGCCATACATGTTGGGGAAACGCGCGCCGAGTTGGGCCGAGCCGGTCAGCAGGCGCAGCGCGTCCAAAGCGGCGGCATGTTCCAACTTGATGCGGCCAAAGATATCCTCGCGCAGAACAATATCTTCGACCAGACCGGCGTATTCGGCGGCAATGGCAAGGTCGGTGAGCATCAACGACTTCTCAACCTCATCCACCATCAGGCGGAAGAGCTTGTGATGCTCAAACATCTCGGCCAAGAGCCGATCTGCCGCCGCACCCCGGACTTGGCGAAAGGCGGCAATCGCGCTGCCAAAGCCGTACCAGCCGGTGATCATGTGGCGGTTCTGCGACCAGGCAAAGACCCATGGGATCGCCCGTAGGTCGGCCAAGGACCGAGCGCCAAAGCGGCGAGCAGGGCGCGAGCCCATTTTCAGCATGGCGAGCTCTTCCACTGGGCTGGCCTGCTGGAAGTAATCAATGAAGTCCGGCCGCGAGATTAGGTTGACATATGCGGCCTGCGACAGACCTGCCAAAGCTTCGAGTGCGTCGTTGCTTTCAGGGTCGACGACCGGCTGCACCCGCGTTGGTAGATGGCCCAAGACTGAGGAGGCCAGCAGTTCAAGCTGGTTCAGCGCCGTGCTGCGGTTGGCGTATTTTGACGACACCACCTCGCCCTGTTCGGTGATCCGCAAGCGGCCTTGCACGGTGCCCATGGGTTGGGCTGCAATGGCGCGGCCTGTGGGGGCGCCGCCCCGGCTTACCGAACCGCCGCGTCCGTGAAAGAACACCGGGCACAGGCGATGCTGGCCAAGACTGGCAGTCAAGCGACGCTGGGCCTTGTCTAATTCATAGGTAGAGCAGAGGAACCCGCCGTCCTTGTTGCTGTCGGAATAACCGAGCATCACTTCGACCGTGCCATCCCGGCTGCGCAGGCTGCGCTGCACTAAGGGCACAGCCAGCACCGCATCAAAGACGGCTGGCGCGTTGCGCAGATCTTCGATGGTTTCAAAGAGCGGCACGACCCGAAGATCCAGCTTTTCGGACCCAAAGCCGGCAAGGCGGGCCAGGAGATAAACGGCCAGCACATCCTCGGCCGAGTGGGTCATGGACAGGATGAACGGGCCAATCGCTTCAGGATCGTCTGAGATGCGCGCGTCGCGCATCAAGGTGAGCAGATCAAGCAGTTCGCGCGCGTCGGGCCCAAGGCGGCTGCGGTTGATATGGACCAAGTTCGACTGGCCCAACTCGTCGCGCAGGCGGCGCGCCCAATTGGGGCTTCCTTTTGTGGGCACTGGGCCTGTCAGGGCCCAGATTTCTGATAGAACCGCGGTGATAACCGTTGAGTTCTGGCGGATGTCCAGCGTAGTGGTGCGGAAGCCAAAGGTTTCGGCCCGAAAGCGCAGCGGCATTATTAACCGTGCGGCGAGCCGATGGGCCTGAATCTCGTTAAGGCCAGCTTCAATGCAGCGCAGATCTGCAATGAAATGGCTGACCGAGGGGTAGCCTTCGCCTGGTTCGTCCGAGCTTTCCTGCATGGCACGCAGTCGCGCACCGATGGCGGTCAGCGCCTGACGAAACACCTCGCCGGGATTGCGCGAGGCCAGCCGTTTGGCATCGGGGCTGCGGGCAATGAGTGCTCGGATCAGCGCTTCTGTCTGCGCGGGCAGCGGCACAATCCGCTGGGTGATCGAGATCCGGGCGGCGGCGGCGTCGATGTCTTCTTGATAGCGGGTCAGAATACTGCGCCGGGCGCGGGCCAGCGCATCGCGCGTCACCTCTGCGGTGACATTGGGGTTGCCGTCACGGTCGCCGCCGATCCAAGAATGAAATCGCACGCAAGGCGTGGTGTCGAGACTCTGACCAAAGCGTGTTTCGGTAGCGGTGTTGAACCGGTCAAAAAGTTGCGGCACAGCGTCAAAGAGGGCGTCACGGAAAAATTGAAGGCCCCATTCGATTTCATCGCGCAGGCTGGGGCGTTCCATCCGCAATTCGCCGGTCAT
>CALGEE010000380.1 GCA_937881525.1 uncultured Sphingomonadales bacterium
CCGCTGCACTGTTGACAGGCGCGCTTTCCACAGCTTTTTTGAATTGAGCAAACAATGCACGCCTATCGTACGCACAAATGCGCCGAACTTCGCGATTCCCATGTGGGCGATACCGTCCGCCTGTCGGGATGGGTCCACCGTAAGCGGGACCATGGCGGCGTCTTGTTCGTCGATCTGCGCGACCATTATGGCATGACCCAGATTGTTGCCGATTCCGATAGTCCGGCCCTGCCGGTTCTGGAAGCGTTGCGCCTAGAAAGCGTCATCACCATCGATGGCGAGGTAAAGGCCCGAAGCCCAGGGACGGTGAACACCAACCTGCCGACCGGGCAGATTGAAGTCTTTGCCCGCAGCGTCAATATTCTCAGCAAGTCCGAAGAGCTGCCATTGCCGGTCGCTGGCGAACAAGAATATCCTGAAGAGACCCGTCTCAAATATCGTTTCCTCGATTTGCGTCGTGAAACGCTGCACGCCAATATCGTCAAGCGCACCCAGATTATCCGGGAAACGCGCCACCGGATGGAAGACATCGGCTTTACAGAATATTCGACACCAATTTTGACCGCGTCCAGCCCTGAAGGTGCACGCGACTTTTTAGTGCCAAGCCGCGTTCATCCCGGCAAATTCTTCGCGCTTCCACAGGCGCCTCAGCAATATAAGCAATTGTTGATGGTGGCCGGCTTTGACCGCTATTTCCAGATCGCACCATGCTTCCGCGATGAAGACCCGCGCGCCGACCGCTTGCCCGGGGAATTTTACCAGCTTGATCTGGAAATGAGCTTTGTCACCCAAGAAGAAATTTGGGACACAATGGAGCCAGTGATGGCTGGCGTATTCGAATCATTCGCCGATGGTAAAAAAGTTACGCCAGCAGGCCAGTTCCCGCGCATCCCGCATTCCAAAGCGATGCTCGATTACGGCACCGACAAGCCAGATTTGCGCAACCCGCTGATTATCCATGACGTCACCGATCATTTCAAGACCTCCGGCTTCGGGCTGTTTGAACGCATTGTTGAAGGTAGCGGTGTGGTCCGCGCCATTCCTGCGCCAAAGACTGCTGACAAGAGCCGTAAATTTTTCGACGACATGAACGAATGGGCACGCAGCGAAGGCCATGCAGGCCTTGGCTATGTCACACGCAAGGGTGGCGAGTTTGGCGGCCCAATCGCCAAAAACCATGGCGAAGAGGGCATGCTCGCGCTGTACGACGCGATTGGGCTTGGCCCGGACGACGGCTGCTTCTTTGCCGCGGGCAAGGAAGAACAAGCTGCAAAGCAGGCGGGCGCGGCACGTGCGCGCACCGGCGAGCAGCTAGACCTGATCGAAAAAGATGCCTTCCGCTTTTGCTGGATTATTGACTTTCCGTTCTACGAGTGGAGCGAAGAGGACAAGAAGGTCGACTTTGCCCACAACCCCTTCTCTATGCCACAGGGCGGGCTGGAGGCGTTGGAAACGCAAGACCCGCTTGCCATCAAGGCTTATCAATATGACATGGTCTGTAATGGCTATGAGATCGCCTCAGGCTCGATCCGGAACCAGCACCCAGACCTAATGGTGAAGGCATTCGAACTCACTGGGCTTAGGCAGGCCGACGTTGAGGAGCGCTTTGGCGGTATGTATCGCGCGTTCCAATTTGGCGCGCCCCCGCATGGTGGCATGGCCGCAGGGGTGGACCGGATGGTTATGCTTTTGTGCGGTGTTCAAAATCTGCGGGAGATCACCCTTTTCCCGATGAACCAGCGCGCCGAAGACCTTTTGATGGGCGCGCCGTCACCTGCCATGGCTAAGCAACTACGCGAACTTAATATTCGTGTTGTGGAACAGCCGCCGAAGGCTTGATTTCAACGACAAGATTGCGTGCATGTTCCTTTCCTTTTGGAGACAGAGGCGCGCTTCTGCTTGTCTATGCGGGCAATAGATGCTGGAACGTCGGCATTTCTATCGACCTTTCCCAATTCGAAGCCGGTAAAAAATATATCGGCATCTATGACACTGACCTGAAGGACCTTTAGGATCGAATGTAGATGCTACAGGCGCTACATATTTTGCATGGCGCGCGTACCTTAATCATTTTCGAAGGCTGGGACGCCGCCGGAAAGGGTGGGGCTATCAAACGCATGACATCCTCGCTTGATCCGCGATATTATAAGGTTTTCTCTATCATTGCGCCTACGGCAGAAGAAAAGGACAAGCATTTTCTGTGGCGATTTTGAAACAAATTGCCGGGCAAAAAGGAAATCAGCATTTGGGACCGGAGCCATTATGGCCGCGTGCTTGTCGAGCGTGTCGAGGGATTTTGCACAGAAGCCGAATGGCGGCGCGGTTATGACGAGATTAATGAATTTGAATCGCGTCAGGGCGAAATCGGAAAAAAATTATTAAGATATTTCTGCATGTGACCGCCGACACGCAGGACAAGGTTTTGACTGAACGGCTAGATGACCTGGCAAAACGGTGGAAAGTTACTGCAGAGGATTTTCGCAACCGGGAAAAGCGGGCCGACTATCTCGTAGCGCTAAAAGATATGTTTAAGCGTACACATACGCATTGGGCGCCATGGACTGTTATTGATGGCAACAACCAGAAAGCGGCGCGGATTGCTGTGCTTACGCATGTGATTGCGGAACTGGAGAAAAGTCTAACGCAGGAATTTCCAGATGCAAATCCGGACATTGTCACTTTGGCCCAGCAAGCGATTGGTTACTCTGCCAAAGGGTAATCGATACGCACCACTTCCCATTCCTTGGGACCAGTCGGCAAAGTTACGGTTTTAACGTCACCCACGCGCGCGCCGCGCAATGCTCGGGAGAGAGGGGCGTTCCAGCCGATACGGCCAATGCTGGCATCCGTTTCATCATCGCCGACGATGGTAATGGTGCGCGCAAGGTCGTCGTTATCAGCAATAGTTACACAAGCGCCGAAGAAAATCCGGCTTCGGTCCTCCTGCTTTGATGGATCAAGTATTTGGGCCACTTTCATTTTTTTGGAGAGCTGGCCCAGTTCCCGGTCAATCGCGCGCAGTTTCTGGCGACCATATATGTAATCGCCATTTTCGCTGCGGTCGCCATTGCCGGCTGCCCAGTGGACGATTTCGACCAAGGCAGGGCGGTCGATAGCGAACAACTGTTCGTAACGCGCACGTAAGGCTGCAAATCCGGAAGGGGTGATTGGGTTGGTACGTTGGGCCATCGACCCTCCTTACGCGGTCGTGCCGTAAAAAGTCGAGGCACCGCTGCCGCGCGTCAATTTCAATATGCTTAGCCGATAGGATGAATCTCTTTGGGCGTTGCTTTGCCTAGATACGTCGTGAGCGGCGTTGCAGAGCGCACCCGCGCCTTTTCGGGGTGCAGATGGTCATACATCACGGCATTTTCGAGAACGCGATACACATAATCGCGCGTTTCGCTGAGCGGGATTTTCTCAATCCACTCCATCATATCGATGCTACCGGTGCGTGGATCACCATATGCCTTAAGCCATTTGTTCACATTGCCCGGCCCGCCATTATAGGCAGCGATGGCCAGAGGATAGCTTCCGCCGAAATAAGTGAGCATGCGTTCAATATAGGTCGCGCCAAGTGCGATATTATAGTCAGTGTCGACTGTTAGCGCATCTGGGCGATACGCCATGGCAATCTTGCCTGAGGTTTCGCGCGCCGTTCCGGGCATGAGCTGCATGAGGCCACGTGCGCCTGCATGGCTGACGGCGGCACGGTCAAACTGGCTTTCCTGACGCATGATTGCATGAGCGAGCGTCCAAGTCTGGCTATGCGCCGCTGGAACATTGACGGTGGGGTAGCTGTTGCCCAGCAAATCTGGGATGCCATCGGCGCGCGCTGCTCTACCTGCCATGACGGCCAGATCCGGACGGCCAAGCTTCTGCGACAGGCCAATCGCAGCCTTATATTCCTCACGGTCATCCGCGTGGCGGGCAATAGCCCTGAAAAAGTTGCTCTGGTCACGCCAGCTGCCGTATTTTGCGGCCAGCGCCGCTGCCAAATGCACAGGGGGAACATTCCCGTCCGCCAAAACTGGCGGGGTAGCTGCCACGCGCGGCACTTG
>CALGEE010000381.1 GCA_937881525.1 uncultured Sphingomonadales bacterium
CAGCTACAAAACACGCCAAAAGGCAAACCGCTTCCGAGGAGTGGGATCACAACGCCATTGCCGAGAGCAGCTGATCCAGATGAAGTAGCGACAGTCGCGTCACATTTGTTCTCTGATGATGCGTCCTTCATTACGGGCTGCGCGGTTTTTGTGGACGGCGGACTAACTGCGATCTAGCGGGCTCTTGAGACAAGTCTCAGTCTGTATCCTAAGAAAGGAGAACTTCCGGCCGATTTCTATCCACGAGATGTGCGCCACGAAGATCGGACGTCGGATCAGTTTTTTAGAGGCATTCGCTATGACGTAGAACGTTCTTATCTTGAGCGATATTTGAAACTTCAATTTGATTGAGCGCCATTGCAGGCTTGCGAACCGTAGCTGACGGACTTGAGTTTTTACAGGCTATCCCAAAGCGAATCGGTGAGGTGTCCGAACAGGCAAGGGAGACGGGTCATAACGCAAGACCCCGTGTCGTAGACCCGCTAAGTTGAGATTCGTTGGGAGTTCACAAAGCCCGCGTCATGTTCCAGACTAATCGAATATGTTTAAGCCAGTAGGTGCCTAGAGGAATCCAAGAGAATGAATGATCTGGATCGACTGAAGATCGAACGCGAATGCGAGCGGCTGGTAATGCGGTACTGTCATTTTGTCGACCATCGAGTGGCGGCGCGCGTTGCTGACTTGTTCGTGCACGGCGGTGTCTGGGCATCTGCTGATAAAACGATGCGGGGCCGCGATGCGATTTTGCAAGGCTTTCAGCGGCGCCAGGAGAACACGAGCAGAATGTCGCGGCATGTGTGTTCCAACCTGTGACCTGCTCCCCAAAAATTCCCTCGTTCATAGCTCGAAAAATCGGCTGTATCATCCCCGGCTGGAAGGAGCAGTGAGCCATGAAGGCATCAAAGTTGTCGGACGCCCAGAAGGCGTTCATCATCCGGCAGGGTGAGGACGGAACCCCGGTCGAAGAAGTCTGCCGAAAGGCTGGCATCAGCCAGGAGACCTACTATGCGTGGAAGAAGAAGTACGGCGGGATGATGCACTCCGAGATCAAGCGGATGCGCGAGTCTCTGCTTCTTGTCTGTCATAGGTCCACTCTCTCAAAGAAAATAGCCTCAGGCAAACCTGGCGCGGTTCATTGCCGGTAAAGGCAAACCGACAGCCCGTGCCCGGATGTGTCGTGACGAAATCGGCAAATCACATTAGTAATGAACTTGTCGCTGATGGGCAGCGTCGAACTCAGACAAAAAGGAGAACGTGCACTACAGTTTGCACTACAAGTTGCCGACTTTTTGCACTACAATTGGCGAAATCTGACCGACTAATAGGTTGAAAAACAAGGGGTTTCTGGTGGATTTTTAGGCGCGTCACTCGCGCCATTTCTTGCGAAACGAACTCCTGATAAGCGCATGAT
>CALGEE010000382.1 GCA_937881525.1 uncultured Sphingomonadales bacterium
ACAGGCACGATACTGCTAGATTGTTCGACCATTGACGTTGGCACGGCGCGTAGCGTGACGGCGGATGCTGTCGCTGCTGGCTATGACATGGTCGATGCGCCGGTGTCGGGCGGGATTGCTGCTGCCAATGGTGGAACCCTGACCTTCATGGTGGGTGGCACGGATGCCGCCTTCGCGCGCGCAGAACCGATATTGGCCGCCATGGGTAAGGCCGTCATTCACGCTGGCGCATCTGGCGCGGGGCAGGCGGCGAAGATCTGCAACAATATGCTGCTGGGTGCATCGATGATCGCGACCTGCGAGACCTTTGCCATGGCCGAAAAGCTTGGCCTTGATCTCCAGACTTTTTACGACATCTCGTCAAAGGCCTCAGGCCAGAATTGGTCGATGACAAGCTATTGTCCGGTTCCGGGCGTTGGGCCAAAGACGCCGGCTGACAATGATTACCAAGGCGGCTTTGCCACGGCATTGATGTTGAAGGACCTTAAGCTGGCGATGGAGGCTGCAAGCTTGGCGGGCGCAGATGTGCCCATGGGTGCCCGTGCGGCGGAATTATATGCGCAATTCGACGAGGCTGGAAATGGTGGCTTGGACTTTTCTGCGATTATTCAAACTCTAAAAGACTAACCCACCAGTTCAGTCTGTGGCAATCCAGTCTGCGAGTTTAGTGAGTGATAAGAAGCGGTGGAATTCAACGCCTATGATCCGCCGACTGCACCATTTTACAGTGGCCGCGACCGATTGGTTGGAATCGGTGCGGATGACAATGTTACTGTTCATTTTGGGCGCGGCATCGCAAAGAAGCTTTGCACTCCGCTGTGAAATATTGGATAAAACAGCATCATATTCATGATTGTTATATGTAACAATTGACGGCTGACATGCCTGAAAACGCGCAGAACGGCTGCGTTGGCCATTAGCTCGGATGCCGGGTTTTGCCAGAATTTCGTCGACTTCAACTCCTTCTGTGAATTTGACGCCGACTGTCCGTCCGTCCCGCCACCCAATCTCGCCCGTAAGTTCCT
>CALGEE010000383.1 GCA_937881525.1 uncultured Sphingomonadales bacterium
CATCGCTGTCAGTAACGCGGTCTGGACCCATCCTCAGGGTCCCGCAGAAGCCGTGAAGGCGTTCAACGCACTGCTTGCCTAATCGCGCTGTCATCGCTAAAGGCCGCGTCCAACGGCACGTTTTTGCGTGCCTGCTCTTTCCATCTGTCAAGCGAGTGCACTCATGAAAATCAACGCGGTTGAAATCAAGCCGGGTAACATTCTGGAATATGAAGGCGGCCTGTGGCGCGTCGTAAAGACCGCGCATACCCAACCGGGTAAGGGCGGCGCATATATGCAGGTGGAACTCAAAAACCTCCGGGATGGCCGTAAAAACAATATCCGTTTTCGTTCGGCGGAAAGCGTTGAAAAAGTGCGCCTTGACCAAAAAGATTTCCAGTTTCTTTATGCCGAAGGTGACAATTTGGTGTTCATGGACAAGGAAACCTACGATCAGGTGACGTTGCCAAGTGACCTTTTGGGCGATGCTGCGGCGTTCCTTCAGGATGGCATGGACGTTGTTATGGAAATGTATGACGATGAAGCTCTTTCCGTCGCTTTACCTGACCATATTGAAGCAACGGTCGTTGAGGCAGACGCCGTGGTTAAAGGCCAAACAGCATCCTCCAGTTACAAGCCTGCAATTCTCGATAATGGCGTGCGCGTTATGGTGCCACCTTTCATTAGCTCGGGCACACGGATCGTGGTGGATGTGTACGAGCGGGAATATGTCCGGAAGGCTGATTAATGCCTGCATTAACCGGTCTTTTGACCATAATGGAAAAAGCTGCCCGTAAAGCGGGTGGAAAGCTTCGCCGCGATTTTGGCGAAATCGAACATTTGCAGGTGTCGCAAAAGGGACCTGCTGATTTCGTTTCTAAGGCCGATGAACGCGCCGAAGATACGATTTTTCGGGAACTCGAAATCGCGCGTCCCGATTGGGGCTTTTTGATGGAAGAAGGCGGCGAGATTGCTGGCGCCGAGGGCAAGCCTCGCTTTATCGTCGACCCGCTCGACGGCACGAGCAACTTTCTTCACGGCATTCCGCATTTCGCGATCTCGATTGCTGTGCAAGATCCAAAGCCCGACGGTTCTGGCTGGGGTGATATTTTTGCAGGGCTCGTGTACAATCCGATTACGGATGAAAGCTTTTGGGCCGAACGGGGCAAGGGCGCTTGGTTAGGCAATCGTCGTTTACGTGTTTCGGCACGCCGGCAGTTAAATGAAGCGTTAATCGCGACGGGAACTCCGTATAAGGGGCATGGCGATTTTGACGAATGGGTCAAGATTTTTGGCGCGATTGGTCCTTCGGTCTCGGGTATCCGACGCTTTGGTGCTGCCAGCCTTGATCTGGCATGGCTGGCCGCTGGCCGCTATGATGGTTTTTGGGAAAGCGGCCTGTCACCTTGGGATACGGCTGCGGGATGCTTGTTAGTGCGCGAAGCTGGCGGCTTTGTAACTGACTATCGCGGGCGAAGTCCACATATCGCAGATGTTCAGGTTTTGGCGGCAAATGACATACTTCATAGCAAGCTACATAAGCTGTTGGTCGGCGCCATAAAATAAACCATGAAAATGTTAGAAAAAATGCCGATTCTTGGCCTTGCAGGTCAGAATTCTTCTGCCTAAAAGCGCCGCAACTTACGGGGTTCGGAAGCGAGTCTGATATGACTGATTTGTCGCAATATTTGCCTATACTGCTTTTCCTCGTGGTGGCGCTTGGTTTGTCGTCGGCATTTGTGTTTTTGCCTATGGGTGTGTCCCGGTTGACGGGCACACATAAGCCAACCGAAGCCAAGCTGACCGAATATGAGTGTGGATTTCCTGCGTTCGAAGATTCGCGTAGCCAGTTTGATGTCCGCTTTTATCTCGTTGCAATCTTGTTCATAATTTTCGACCTTGAAGCCGCCTTTTTGTTTCCCTGGGCAGTTAGCCTGGGTGAAACAGGTTGGATTGGTTGGGGCACAATGATGCTGTTCCTGTTTGAGCTGGTCATTGGTTTTATTTATGCATGGAAAGTGGGAGCACTCGAATGGGAGTAGTCACACCAGCACTTTCGGACGTGCAAGCGCCGGATGCAGCCTTCTTCAAGGATATTGAAAGCGAAGTGAACGACAAAGGCTTTGTCGTTTCCTCCGCGGAAGATCTGTTTAATTGGGCGCGCACTGGTTCCTTGTGGCCAATGACCTTTGGTCTTGCATGCTGCGCCGTAGAGATGATCCACGGATATATGCCGCGTTACGACTTTGAACGCTTTGGCATAGCGCCACGCGCGTCACCACGGCAGTCCGATGTGATGATCGTTGCTGGAACCCTCTGCAATAAGATGGCACCTGCTTTGCGCAAGGTTTATGACCAAATGTCTGAGCCGAAATATGTCATTTCCATGGGCAGCTGTGCCAATGGTGGTGGCTATTATCATTATAGCTATAGTGTTGTGCGCGGTTGCGATCGCGTGGTTCCGGTCGATATTTATGTGCCAGGATGCCCACCAACCGCAGAAGCGTTGTTGTACGGTATCATGCAGCTGCAGCGCAAAATCCGCCGGACAGGAACGATTGAACGGTGACCCATTCCGCACCTTTGGTTACCACGCCTGTTGGTACAATAGAAGCTATCTCAAAAGCACTGGGTAAGCATCTGGTTTCTATTGAAGAAGCCAATAATGAAATTGCTGTGCATATTCATCGCGATGCGCTGGTCGAGTGCATGATTAAACTGCGTGACGAATGCGCATATCAGCAATTGATGGAAATCGCCGGCGTGGATTGGCCTGATCGCGATCCCCGGTTTGAGGTTGTATATTGCCTGTTGAGCTTAACTAAAAACCACCGCATCCGTGTGCATCTGGTGACGAATGAAGATCATCCAGTTCCGTCGGTTACGGGCATCTGGCCTGTTGCCGGATGGTTGGAGCGCGAAGTGTTCGACATGTATGGTGTTCTATTCTCGGGCAATACGGATTTGCGCCGGATTTTGACAGATTATGGCTTTGCAGGGCACCCGCAACGCAAGGACTTCCCATTATCGGGTTATGTCGAACTGCGCTATTCCGAAGAAGAAAAACGCGTGAAATATGAGCCAGTCCAACTGGCGCAGGATTTCCGCAATTTCGACTTTCTCTCACCATGGGAAGGCGCGGATTATATCCTGCCGGGCGACGAGAAGACCGGCGAGGGTGCTGGGAAGGCTGCGCCACCGCCTACACCCAAAACTACGGATGCAGCGACACAGACTGGCGCTGGTAAAGCTGCGAACAAGGAAGCCGTTAAACGCAGTGTTCGGAAGCCGACGGCGACGGGAGACAAGGCATGATTATGCAGCAAGATCTCGCGCCCACCACTGGCGATGATGTCATCCAGAACTATACGATTAACTTCGGGCCACAGCATCCCGCAGCGCACGGCGTTTTGCGTTTGGTGATGGAGTTGGATGGTGAAATCGTCGAGCGGCTTGACCCGCATATTGGTCTTTTGCATCGCGGCACGGAAAAGCTGATAGAGTATAAGACCTATTTGCAGGCTTTGCCCTATTTTGACCGTTTGGATTACGCGTCGCCGATGGCGATGGAGCATAGCTATGTGCTCGCTGTCGAGAAGCTGCTGGACTTGGAAGTGCCGCTCCGCGCCCAATATTTGCGGGTGTTGTTTGCTGAGCTGACTCGGATAAAGAACCATACACTGAATATTGCGCACCATATCATTGACGTTGGCGCGATGACACCGCCCTTGTGGCTTTATGAAATTCGCGAAGACATCATGGGATTTTATGAACGGGCGAGTGGTGCACGTATGCATGCGGCTTGGTTCCGTCCGGGCGGCGTGCATCAGGATGTGCCGCTGAAGTTGCTGACCGACATCGCTGAATGGCTGGATGATCGCATGCCCCGCCTGTTTGAAGATGCGATGTCGCTTGTTGTCGACAACCGTATTTTTAAGCAGCGCAATGTCGATATCGCGATTGTTTCGAAGGAAGACGCGATCAAATGGGGCTTTTCTGGCCCGATGATCCGTGGTGCGGGCATCCCTTGGGATATCCGCAAAAGCCAGCCTTATGACGTCTATGGCCGGATGGAATTTGACATTCCCGTCGGCACGCGCGGCGATTGTTATGACCGGTTCATGGTGCGCGTTGAAGAAGTGCGTCAGTCTGTTCGTATCATGAAGCAATGTTTGCAACAAATGCCAGAAGGCCCGGTTTGCAGTGACAATCGCAAGGTCGTTCCGCCCAAGCGGGCCGAGATGAAACAGTCGATGGAAGCGTTGATCCATCATTTCAAACTCTACACCGAGGGCTTCAAAGTGCCAGCAGGCAGTGTCTATGTCGCCACCGAAAGCCCCAAGGGCGAATTCGGTGTCTATTTGGTCGCCGATGGTAGCAATAAACCCTATCGCTGCAAAATTCGGCCGACGGCATTTTCGCATCTCCAAGCGATGGATTTCATGACCCGCGGGCACATGCTTGCGGATACGACCGCCATATTGGGCGCGCTCGATATCGTGTTCGGGGAGTGTGACCGCTGATGCCACGCGAGCTTATGTTTCTGGCATCCGCTGCCATGGGGTCGGTGGCGTTGGTCGCTGCTTACTTGTATCTGTTCCATGCCGAGATTTCGGCAAAGGAAGTTGGGTCGACCGCGGCCGCGATGATGTTTGGGGCATATATTGGACGGATTTGGGGGCGGAAAGAAGCACATGGCTGACTCATTTTCTCCCAAATTTTCCAATGTTTCGGCTGCTGCATTGTCGCAGGGAAAGTTCGTGCAATGAGCGTTCGCCTGGCAACCGCGCAGCAGATGATTGCGTACTATAATGCACAAGATGCAGACGCATATGTGTCGTTAATGACCGATGATGCTGCCGAGGCTGTGTATCGTGGGGTCGTTGTTCGCGACGGGAAAGAGGGTGTCCGTTCGGGATTGAAGGTAATGTTTGCTGAATTCCCCGAGAATAGGGCAGAGATTGTGGCATGCTATGCTTTAGGCGATTACGCTGTGTTGTACGAAAAAGTGTATCGTTCGGCATCGTCCGAACCCTTTGATGTCATGTCGATTTACAGTTTTGAAGGCGACAAAGTGTCGCGCGTGGAGTTTGTCCGCTAATGGCTGGTGCAGTGCATATCCCTGATGAAGCTGAAACCCGCGCCAAGTGGGGCGGCTTTACATTTTCGCCGGCGTATAAGGCGAAGGCAGATGTTTTTATCGGCCGCTATCCCGCTGGGCGTCAGCAATCTGCCGTGATGGCGCTGCTTGATCTGGCGCAACGTCAGGTGGGCGACGAAACGCAGACGCAGGGCTGGTTGCCAGTGCCGGTAATCGAATATGTCGCAAGCTATCTCGGCATGCCATATATGCGGACCTATGAGATAGCGACCTTTTACACGATGTACAATCTCGCCCCAGTTGGCCGTTTTCATGTGCAAATATGTGGCACGACGCCATGCATGCTGCGCGGCTCGGATGACATAATCGCGGCTTGCAAGAACCGCGGACTGGTAAAGGGTGGAACTACACCGGACGGCCTGTTCACTTTGAATGAAGTTGAATGCATGGGCAACTGCGCCTCTGCACCTATGGTACAGATCAACGACGATAATTACGAAGATCTCGATTATGACAGCATGACCGCTATCCTGAGCGATCTCGCAGAGGGCAAGCAGCCGAAGGTCGGCACGCAATTGCCTGGTCGCCACACAGTTGAGCCTTTTGGCGGCGCGACTACGCTGCAGGCGATGGTCGACAAGAACCATGATTACCGGGGCGATTGGTAATGGAATTTCTTCCTCTCATTGGTGTTCTCATCGCGGCATTCGTGGCGTGGAAATTGCTGACTG
>CALGEE010000384.1 GCA_937881525.1 uncultured Sphingomonadales bacterium
TTCGCACGATCTGGGACTTGTCTCGCGAGTGGCCGACACGGTCTCGGTGCTCTATCAAGGTGAGGTCGTGGAACAGGGCGATTTAAAGACAGTGTTCGCGGCGCCCGCCCACGCGTATACGCAGCGGCTCTTGGCGGCACTGCCCCGCCCGCAGGATCGACTGGCGGTCGCCGCGCCGCAGACTGACACGCCGCTGATGTCCCTCGAAAATATTGGCGTCTGTTACTACACCCCGTCGCTGCTGACCCGCCTGCTGGAGCCGAAAACCGTGGCGCAATATGGCGCGCGCCACATCTCGTTCTCCGTGCGCCCCGGTGAGCTTTTGGGGGTAGTAGGCGAAAGCGGATCGGGCAAATCGACGATCGCCAAGGCCGCCACCGGGCTGCACCCATTTGAGGGCCGTATCGTCTTTGACGGCAAGGTCTATGACAGCGCCCGCGCGCTTGACCGCGCCTATCGCAGGCAGGTCCAGATCGTGTTCCAGCACCCCGACGGAAGCTTGAACCCGCGCGAAACCATCGGCCGGATTCTTGCCCGGCCCCTTCGGCTTTACGATCTGGTGCCGCGCGCGCAAATCGCAAAACGCGTGGCCGAGCTGCTGGAGATGGTGCTGCTGCCGCCTGAGTTCGCCAGCCGTTACCCGCACCAGCTTTCGGGTGGTCAAAAACAACGCGTCGCCATCGCGCGCGCCTTTGCAGCCGAGCCACGGCTGGTCATCTGCGACGAGATCACCGCATCGCTCGACGTGTCGGTGCAGGCCACAATGGCGCGGCTTTTGGTGGATCTGCAGGCGCGCAGCGGTGCGGCCTGCATCTTCATCACCCATGACCTGAACCTCGTTCGGCAACTGGCCCATCGGATCGTGGTGATGCGCAATGGCGCCATCGTCGAAAGCTTTGCGGCCGAAGACACAGAACAGACCGACCGGGCCCCATACACCCGCGAATTGATCGATGCCGTGCCGGTGCTCGATCGCCCTGCCATTTCGGCAACCACGGAGGTGCCGCATCAATGACCGATCCCCTTACCATTGCGGGCAACATCGACGAAGCCGCCTGTCTTGAAACACTGGCCGGAATGGTGCGCCACAAATCCTATTCGGAAACACCAGGTGAACGGGTGCTGGCCGAACATATGGTGCGAATGATGAAAGACCTCGGCTTTGACGAGGCCTATTTGATGCCGGTGGAGGGCAAGAGGGTCAACGCCATCGGCGTCTGGCGCGGGACGGGCGGCGGGCAAAGCCTGCTGTTCAACGGCCACCTCGACACCAATCCTGCGACCGAGGGTTGGACGGTCGACCCCTGGGGCGGCGTGATCGACGAGGACTTCATCTACGGCATCGGCGTGTCCAACATGAAGGCCGGCGATGCCGCTTATCTGTGCGCCGTTCGCACCTTGATCGAACAGGGCGTGCGCCTGAAAGGCGATGTGATCCTGACCTTTGTGATCGGCGAGCTTCAGGGCGGCGTGGGCACCCATGCGGCGGTCAAGGCGGGGCTGCGCGCGGATTACTTCATCAACTCCGAGCCTTCCGATCTTCAGGCCATCACTATGCACGCCGAGGCGTTTACCTTCGTGATCGAGCTTGAGGGCATCACACGCCATCTGTCGAAACGTGAAGAGGCAGTAGATGCCATTCTGGCGGCCTGCGACCTCGTGCCGGAACTGACCGGGCTGACCTTTTCGGATGCCCCCAGCGAAGAACACCGATCGATCAACCGGGTGCATGTGGGCGTGGTCCACGGCGCGCTTGGCCGCGAATTGCATGAATGGCGCCCCCCGCAAGTGGCCGATTTTGTCCGCCTCAAAGGTTCGGGCCGCTATGGCCCCGGCCAGACCCAGGAAAATGCCCTCGCCGATATGCGCAAGGTGCTCCACGCGCTTTGCGCCCGCCGTCCGGGTCTGAAGGCCAGCGTCCGCACCGAAGTCTCCGAGGGGCGGCCGATCATGCCGGCCTTTCAGGTGGCTAAGCACAGCCCCATCGTGCTGGCGCTCAACGCCGCCTACAAGAGCATCCGCGGCACCGACCAACCTACGGGCGCCATAACCCCGCCGGGATTCTTTGGAACGGACGCAGGCCATCTCTATGCGCTTGGCGGCATGACCGGCGTGGTGTGCGGACCAGGTGGGAAATACAACACCATGCCCGACGAACGGGTGGACATCTCCGACTACCTCGATTGCATCCGGATCTACCTGCTGACCATGTGCGCCATCTGCGAGATCGACGCATGATCGCGCTGGATCGCGAGTATCCTGCCCGCACCCATAATGGGCGCGACGTTACCTTGCGCTTTGACGAAGCCGAGCATCGCGGCCGCCTTGCCCGCACACGCGCCCGTATGCGTGCGGAGGGTCTCGATGCGCTTTTGATCTTTGCGCAAGAAAGCCATTTCTACCTGACCGGGTTCGACACCTCGGGCTATGTCTTCTTTCAGGCGGGCGTAATCACCGCCGACGACGATGCGCCCACCACCGTGCTGACCCGCACCCCGGACAAACGGCAGGCCGAGGTGGCCTCGCTGTATGACGACGTGCGCATATGGCTGAACGCCGAGGATGCGGACCCGGCCGCCGATCTGAAGGGCATCTTGCACGACCTTGGCCTGACGGGTGGGCGTGTGGGCGTCGAGATGGACAGCCATGGCTTGACCGTGGCGAACTGGCAAAGGGTCGAGGTAAACCTATCCGATATAGTCACGCTGGTGGACGCCTCGCATGTGGTGCGCTTATTGCGGCTGGTGAAATCGCGTGCCGAACTGGAGCTGACTCGAGCGGCGGGCCGGTTGGCAGATATCGGCGTCATGGCCGCATTCGATGCCGCGACCCCCGGGGTTTTCGACACAGCCTTGGCCGGGGCGGCGATCACCGCGCAACTGGCGGCGGGGGCCGATGTGCCCTCGGGTGGGCCGTTGCTCAACGTGGGCCCTCGCGCCTTGTTCGGGCGGGGGATCGGCGGTGCGCGTCGCTTGGGCGCACAAGATCAGATTCTGGTCGAGCTTGCCGGCTCGGCCTGTCGCTATCACGTCGTGGTCGAACATACCGCCGTCACCGGCACACCTGACCCGAGGCAATTGGCCCAGATGGATGTGGCCACCGACGCGCTGATGCAGGTCAAGCAAGCCGCACAGCCTGGGGTCGCGCTTGGTACCCTCGACGACATCCACCGCCACGTCCTTGATGCGGCAGGTTTTTCCAAGGCACGCTACGCGGCCTGCGGGTATGCGCTTGGATGCACCTTCAAGCCGACATGGATGGACGTGCCCCCCATGATATACAGCGGCAATCCGCTAGTGATCGAGACCGGGATGGTGTTTTTCGTCCACATCATGATCCCCGATGCGGCGACCGGCCTTGTCGCGGGTGTCGGGCAGACCTTTGCAATTGGAGAACAGGGCGGGTCTGTTGAAACCTTCAGCAACCTTCCCCTCCAACTGTGGCAACTCTAGGTCATGTTGACAAAAGGCGGACCCAGAGGCGGATGGGCGTGATATCTATAGAGGGCTCTGATGATGTGACCGCCTCGCGACGGCATCAATGTGCCAAGGTGGGTCTGCGATGATCCACAAAGGAGGACGGTCACATCATCAGAGCCGTCGTCGCGCAAAGAAATGGTTATCTGCAGGCTATCATAATTGGTCAGGCTCGTAGCCGCCCTTCATCGATCAATCGATTTGGACGGTCTTCACTTATTGTGCAGATGACCATTCCGAGCTAACAAAATACTCAAAAAATCAGTGTGTTGCGGTTTGGAGAGCGTTGGATGCCAGATCCATTCCCTCCGCCATAATACTGCATAATATATTGTTTTTTTATTTAATTTCTGGAGCGCGTGGCGCTACCTACCCACCAGCCGCCTCACCGTGAAAGTGCTTGAACCGTGATGCGATTCCCACCATGGCCATGTTGGCAAGCCTTGGCTGTATGGACTCTTCACTTGTGTCGTCTAAGGCTTGGTGAAGGGGGTACTCCCGACCACATGGACAGAGGATCGACCCGCCCCCCGGTAGAATGGGTTGCCGTTCACTGTACGGGGTGGTTTGCGGATGGTGTAAAGTTTGCGTGGTTTCTTCATGGCAAGGCCTATGTAGTTACACAGACGCACGATAGCAGACGCCAGTTGGGGCGAAAGAGCTTGTCCAGTAGAAACTCTTGGGCCATTTTGGGTTGGTCACCACGCGAGTTGGAGATTGGCGGTCAGCGATGAGTACAACAATAGAACTGTTGAAATCACGATTGCTGGGCGTCGATAACCGCCTCTTGGAAGACGAGCTATACAAGATGGCTTTTGACGTTGCCCCCAACTTTTATCCAGCGTGAGCGAGACCCCGGGTTTGAGT
>CALGEE010000385.1 GCA_937881525.1 uncultured Sphingomonadales bacterium
TGAATACCCTCATCATTGGCTTCAGATCCTTCGCAAAGACGGCGCCCATGCCCTTTTTCTTCAAAGCGACCGCTTTAATAAAAAAGGTTTCTGCATCCATGGCATTTGCAGGGATTGAAGTTAGCAACACGCCAGTTGCTAATAGCAACGCGAATTTCATATTGGTGACCTCAACTCTCTCACCCCAAAGGTTAAAGAGTTGAGGCCGCGAATGATAGCCGGAAATTAAGCGCCTTGGGGCGTCGCGCCTCCAACTGGCGTGGACTTGCCCCGTCCTGCCTTAGGTATCGCTGTACCAACTGTCGGGATAGGCGAAGGCTTGATGACCTTGCCGTCATCCCGCTCAAACTTACCTTTTTCTAACAACTGGTTAATCTCTTCGCCGGAGAGCGTTTCGAACTCAAGCAACGCATTGGCCAACAGGTGCAATTGATTGTTATGTTCGGTCAAAAGGTCGGTAGCACGCTTATGGCCGCCCTCGACCAGCTTACGGATTTCTGCATCAATCTTCTGTGCAGTTTCGTCAGACATGGCCGAACGTTGCGACATGCCATAACCGAGATAGCCTTCCTGACGCTCTTCATATTGTAGGGGCCCCATGGCGTCCGACATGCCCCATTGCGTGACCATGTCGCGCGCAAGGCTCGTTGCATATTGAATGTCGCTTGATGCGCCCGAGCTGACCTTATCATACCCAAAGATCAGTTCTTCCGCCACGCGGCCACCCATCGATACAGATAGGTTGGCGTGCATTTTGTCACGGTGGTAGCTGTAGTTATCGCGCTCTGGTAGACGCATGACCATACCCAAGGCGCGACCACGTGGAATGATAGTTGCCTTGTGTATTGGGTCAGACGCGACCTCGTGTATCGAGACGATTGCATGGCCAGCCTCATGATAGGCCGTCATCTTCTTCTCGTCTTCGGTCATGACCATGGACTTACGCTCGGTGCCCATCATTACCTTGTCCTTGGCATCCTCAAACTCTTGCATGGCGACCAAGCGTTTGCCGCGACGTGCGGCAAGCAACGCCGCCTCATTCACAAGGTTTGCAAGGTCAGCGCCCGAAAAGCCTGGAGTTCCGCGTGCGATCACGCGCCCATCGACGTCGGGAGCCAATGGTACCTTCTTCATGTGCACTTCGAGGATCTTAACGCGGCCATCTATGTCAGGGCGCGGAACAACAACCTGCCTGTCAAAACGGCCGGGACGCAGCAAGGCTGGGTCAAGGACGTCGGGCCGGTTGGTGGCAGCAACGATGATGACGCCTTCATTGGCTTCAAAACCGTCCATTTCGACCAGCAATTGGTTCAGCGTCTGTTCGCGCTCGTCATTTTGGTTACCAAGGCCTGCGCCGCGGCTACGTCCAACTGCGTCGATTTCGTCTATGAAGACAATGCATGGCGCATTTTTCTTCGCCTGTTCAAACATGTCACGCACGCGGCTTGCGCCAACGCCTACGAACATTTCAACAAAGTCAGAACCCGAGATTGAGAAGAACGGAACGCCAGCTTCACCGGCAATGGCGCGCGCCAGCAAAGTTTTACCTGTACCCGGTGAACCAACGAGCAATGCGCCTTTTGGAATCTTACCACCAAGGCGGCTGAACTTTTGCGGATCCTTTAGAAACTCTACGATTTCCTGCAGTTCATCGCGGGCCTCATCAATACCGGCAACATCGTCAAAGGTAACCTTGCCATGCTTTTCGGTAAGCAATTTCGCTTTCGACTTACCAAAGCCCATTGCCCCGCTAGCGCCGCCACCCTTTTGCATCTGGCGCAGAACGATGAATGCGATGCCCAGGATCAGCAGGAACGGAAGCGCCTGATAAATCAACAACAGCAAGAGGCTTGGTTGTTCCTCCGCCTTCGCCGCTACGACCACACCCTTTTCATCAAGTAGGGGATATAGGCTCGTGTCGTTGGGGATCGGAACCGTGACGAAAGTTTCGTCATTTTGAAGCTTGCCGGTGATGCGTTCTGGCGCAATGGCAACGGACTTAACCTCACCCGCCTCAACTTTGTCCCGGAAAGACGAATAGGTGATGCCGTTGGTTGGCACCGAGGAGCCGCTGAATATCGAGGCAACAAGCAAAAGCGCCACAATGATCGCTGACCAGATAGCCATATTGCGGAGCATCGGGTTGCCTTTTGGTTCTTGTTCGTCGTTCATCATCACTGCCTTGATTAGCGCCCGTGCAAAATGCGCGGGAGTACGACGCTAATGTAGGCGCGAATATGTGAATGACAATATAGGGATTGGCAAATTTATAGTCTGTGGATGTTTACGTTCGCCGAGGGCGCGCGATAGAAAACTGCCACTGTTTTCCGCCCGTGCATTTGACGTTGCCAATTGTTGCGGTGCGCATGTCGGTCAGGGCAATCAGCAATCGGTCGATAGCGTCGCCACGTGTCGTAATGTCAGGGTCTAACGCCTCAAGGCAGCGCAATAAAAGACGCCTTCTTAAAGCATTCGGCAGGTCTTGCGCGTCGCAAAAAACCATACCAGCTTCGCGGGTAATTCTGTGTTCTGCAAGCTCGTCCGTCATCCAGGTCAGGGCGTCGGCTGCTTCGGCCAAAGCGGCTGCGGTGCGTCCCGCCCGGTCGGTACGAAAGGGATGCGCCGTGCTGGCCAGCCAGTTCCGCATGGCGACGCGGTCAAAGGCTGCGTTGGCGTTGCTAGGATCATCGACTGTCTGCACAGCAGCATGTGCGCAGATGTCGATGAGCTCAGCCTTGCTAAAATCTAAAAGTGGACGGACAACGCGACCATTGCGGGCCCGAATGGCGGATAATCCGTCGACGCCGCTGCCTCTTGCCAGCCGCATCAACAGGGTTTCCAATTGATCATCCGCATGGTGTGCGGTGGCGATATATTTGCAGTTTTCCGCATCAGCGGCGCGCTCTAACAATGCATAGCGCGCAACCCGCGCCGATGATTGGATATTGCCACTTATGGCGGCATTTGGCGTCAGAATGACATGTGGAACGCCCAAATCCTCGCAAACGCTGTGGACATATCGCGCCTCATCCGCTGCCTCTGGCCGTAATTGATGATCAACTGTCGCGGCCACCAATTTTCCAGGCAACACCGCCTGCGCCAGCAAAAGCAAAGCCAAGCTGTCCGGTCCACCAGACACGGCGCAGAGCAGCCTGTCTCGCTCGGCAACCTGCACAGTGCCTAAGGCAGTTCTAAACCGGTCAAGAATGACCGGATCGAGGGTTACTTGCACTTCGCCCGTGTTTTGCCCGCCGCGATGCGTTCTACCAGCCGACTGGGGACAGCATCAGGATAAGCCCTTTCCAGTTCGCCAAAGGCTTCACAGGCTTCGGCTGTTTTGCTGAGATCCGTCAACGCAGAGCCAAGGAAAAACAGACTGTCGGGTGCGCGGTTGCCGCGCGGTTCGGTGTTGTAATTGTCGAAGAATACCTTGGCAGCAGTCGCCGGTTTTTTGTCATCCAACCATGCGCGCCCTAACAAATTGCGCGCATAGCTGGCGCGCTTGTGTTTCGGAAATTTGGTTAAGGTTTCTTCCAGGGTCGCTTGCGCTTCAGGATAGAATTTGGCTTCCCACAATCTGTATCCATAGGTGTAGCCGTCCTCGAACATATCGCCTGTGGCGGGGCGTTCTACGGCAGTAACCGCAGCGATGCGCGCTGGATTTGGCTTAGCGGTCACAGCGGGCTTGCCCGTCGCAACAACTGGCTTGGGTTTTGGTAGCGTGACTGCGGCAGCGGCTGGCGCAGCCGCGGGCATAACAGCTTCTGTCTGCGCTGCATGCGCTGCATGCGCTGCCATTTGCGTTTCGATAGCTTTCAACCTGCCCTCAAGTCCACGCATACCATTGCCTTGCAACTCTACTTGCCCGGTCAAGGTTGCAAGCTGTGCCTCAAGTGCATCGACCCGTGCAGTTAAATCAGCAGTGGCGCTTGTGGAACTTGTGGTTGGCGCGGGTGCAGTTTGTGATGGAATTTCAGGTTCGACAAATTTACCGGCGCCATTTGGGAATACCTGACGCTGCACAGCGCGCATTTCTTTCTCGAGCTTGCCGACGCGCCCATCGATGTTTGCGTCTTGCGCAAATACAGGCGTGCTGAGTGCCAATGTTACGCTGCTGATGATGGCGAACCGATAATTCATTGTGTTACTTCCATTTACCAAACGTCGACACCTTATAGCTGACTGGAACTCTGCAATAAAGGCCCATCGCTTAATTTCGGAGTAACCAACTTCAAATTTATCGGAGTTTCGGCTTCTATGACTAAATTCAGGGGTCCGATGGGGCTGGGATTGATGCATGGGCAAGCAGATCCTGTGCACTTATACCAATGTCGGCGATGGTTTTATCGGGTGCGCCAAGCTGCGGCACTGCTTTCCCGCCAACGGTGATGTCCAGCAGTTGCGGACGTCCCGTCACGATCATTGGCTTGTTGACATCCTGAGGAACAGTGAAACTGTCGCCTTTTACCATTTCTTTTTCAAAAAGCCGAGTTTGGTCTGCATCGTAGATTTTAACCCACACATTTCCTGTCGCGGTCAAAACCACAGCGCCGTTGCGGCTGGTCCCCGCAGGCTTCGGCTGAGCCACGGTTTGCCGCGCGACTGGCTGAGGCGAAGTCACAGCCTGCGTTAAGGTCACGCTTCTGAATACCAGATAAGCAGCCAGAACAACGGCCGCAATTGCAGCGGCCGTCCATGCTAATGTTTTGGATGGGACGCGTGCTGGGTCCGCCGGTTTGTAATTTTGAAGTGGCGCTTGATATCCCTGATGCCCGCTGCGCGAGAATTCGGCGCGCAATGCGTTGACTGTCGCGATCTCGTCAAGGTCCACGGCGCGGGCATATGACCGCACGAAACCAATCGTATATGTTTGACCGGGCAGCGCGCCGAATTGAGATTGTTCAATAGACTCCAAATGACGCATGGGCACACGCGTCTTTGCCGCAACGCTGGAAAGGGTAATGCCTAACTGTTCGCGGGCAGACTTAAGGAGTTCGCCGACCGTTTTTGGTACAGCTTCGACAGGGGGGATTTCGTCTACTGCATTCTTCACGACCTGATACCCCACCTTTGCGCGCAGTCATGCAGATAATGGGCATCCTACGCATAATGTCAACGTTGATTGCGGAAACTCATCATTCAAAATCAATTGGTTCAGCCTATTTCGATACCTTGACTATTTGCCCATGCTGTTAGCGATTCGCGCAGGTTTTCGGTGGGAGCATTCAGCAATTCGTCCATCTTCGGCCGAATGTCCGAATGGTTGGTAGAGCGTATCATGGCTTTGATTGGGCCAACCGCAGCAGGCGTGATCGATAAACGGTGAATACCAACCCCGATTAGGGCAAGTGCCTCAAGTGTTCGCCCGCCCATTTCCCCGCATACGGCGACATCAACGTCATGGCCCTCCGTCGCTTTGACGACCCGCCGGATAAAGCGTAAAATGGCAGGGCTTAACCAATCATAACGTTCGGCCAATCTGGGATCGGCCCGATCTGCGGCAAACAGAAACTGGGTTAGATCATTTGTGCCAATCGACAGAAAGTTGATCTTCGGCAGCAAGATATCCAAAGTCTCCGCCAGTGCCGGCACTTCAAGCATTGCACCGTATCGGATTTTGTTGGGCAACAGTTTCTTTTGCTTGCTTAGAAACGCAATCTGTCCTTCGAAAATAGCCTTAGCCGCATCGAATTCCCAAGGTTCGGACACCATTGGAAACATGACATTCAGTGTGCGACCAGCTGCGGCCTCGATCAAGGCGCGTGCCTGTGCCTTCATTAAACCGGCGTGATCAAGCGACAGGCGGAGTGCGCGCCAGCCAAGCGCGGGATTTTCCTCTTCGCTGGCCTCATCTTTAAGATAAGGCAGCACCTTGTCGCCGCCGATATCCAGTGTACGAAAAATAACGGGTTTGTCGCCAGCCGCGTCCAACACATCGCGATAGAAACGCTGCTGCCGTTCACGTTGTGGCAACGTGGCGGAGATCAGGAACTGGAACTCGGTCCTAAACAAGCCAACGCCTTCGGCCCCCGTTGTCGCCAAAGCTGACATGTCATCGCGTAAGCCAGCGTTGATCATTAAAGTAACCGGCACGCCGTCCGTGGTGACCGATGCCGCGTCGCGCATCGAAGCATAACGCGCTTTTTTCTTTTGCCGATCAATCAGGTCGTGCTGAAAAATCTCTTCGGCGGCTGAAGATGGCCGTACAATTACGCTTTTGTCATCCGCGTTCAGCAAAAGCATGTCGCCGTCGTGTACTTTATGGCGAATGCCGCGCACTCGGCCAAGAACGGGAATGCCCATCGCTCTGGCAACAATTACCACATGGGCCGTGAGCGAGCCTTCTTCGAGAACCACACCGCGCAGCCGCCGTTTGTCATATTCCAGCAATTCGGCTGGCCCCAGATTCCGCGCAATCAGGATCGAGTCTCTTTTCAAACCAAGCTGCGCCGCAGTACTCATCTGGCCAGACACGATGCGGAGCAATCTGTTGGAAAGATCCTCTAGGTCATGCATGCGATCCGCAAGCAGCGGATCATCAATCTGACGCATGCGCATGCGGGTGCGTTGCTGAACGCGTTCAATGGCTGCCTCGGCAGTTAGGCCACTGTCGATTGCCTCATTAATCCGGCGGCTCCAGCCTTCGTCATACGCAAACATCTTGTACGTCGCGATGACCTCTTCATGCTCGCCACCCGTACCGAAATCAATTTGGCTCGCAATGCGGTCAATTTGTTCACGCATTTTGTCAAAGGCTGAATATACGCGCTGGCGCTCTGCCTCAACATCTTCGGCAACGGTGTGTTCGATGCGCACATTGGGCTGATGGAAAATCGCAACGCCAGCGGCTGCCCCCTTAACAAGTAGCAGGCCAGTGAGACTAATAGTACCAGTCTCATTGCCACCACGTGCGCTTGGTTCGTCAATTAAATCAGCATTTGCGATTAGCTCAGACAGGACCATTGCGACGGTCTGCAACGCCTCAATTTCGATTTCCTCATATTTGCGCGGCTCGACATGTTGAACCGCGAGCACGCCCACCGCGCTTTCGGAACGGACAATCGGGACACCTGCAAAGCTGTGAAAACGCTCTTCGCCGGTTTCGGGCACATACCGAAAATTGGGATGTGCCGCCGCTTCATCAAGGTTTAGCGTTTCGACATTTTCGGCAATAGTGCCGACAAGACCTTCGCCCAGTTCCAAACGGGTAACGTGAACGGCTGCTTGGTTCAACCCGCGCGTAGCGAACAACTCAAGCGCGCCATCCCGCAACAAATAAATCGAACAGACCTCACTAGAGACCGCCTCACCAATAATATTGACGACATGGTTCAGCTTTCCCTGAGCATGGTTCTTTGAGGCCATCACCTCATGAAGACCAGTCAGGATGTTACGGGCAGAACGGGTAGCGTTTTCCATAAACGGCACTTAGCAGAGACCTTAAAGGCAAGCGATACCCTGCATGAAATTATTCGTAGTCAGCCAGTTAAGGAAGACTCATGCATAAGCACATCTTTAAGATGTAGTTTCTGCTTTTTCAGATTGAGAATAATTTTGCTGTCGGGAGACGGTCTGCTCTCTTCACGCTCTAGTTTTTGTTCGAGTGCGGCATGCTTGTTACGAAGCGCGGACAGATGATTATTAATCACATCATTCTCCTTCGGTATGAGACTCGGCAATCTGCAGCTACGAGTAAATCATGAAACCAAACACGAGTCTTGCCCAAAATGATCGTTCTGGCCCGCTAAAAAACCAACTCTCGCCAAACTACCCGTTTTTTAACGATGACTTGTTTGCTGCACTCTGTTTAGTAGGGCTCATGAACGATGACGGTTATCAGCAGCAGCTTGAACAATTGAAGATTGAACACCGGGCTCTCGACGATGCCATCCGAGCACTCACTGCGCAAACCTTGGTCGACCAACTTCAGATCGCCCGACTTAAAAAGAAAAAACTGATATTGAAAGACCGCATCATGCGCCTTGAAGATCAGTTGGTGCCCGACATCCTTGCTTAGGCCGCTGGCTGCGTGGTTACTAAATCGGAAGGCGCTGCGTGCAGGCGAAAGTTCTGAGGCGGAACCTTCAGAGACTCAACGGACCTTGGTCATGCGATGCGTGAACGCTTGCAGTCGCCCTCTTAAGCGTCAAATTGAAGACTAGCGAGGCGGGCGTACAAGCCGCCTGCCGCGCTTAGCGTTGCATGGTCGCCTTCTTCGACGATCCTCCCCTGATCCATGACGATAATCCGGTCAGCGGAGCGAACGGTCGCGAGCCTGTGCGCAATGACAATTGTGGTGCGACCGACCATCAAGCGCTCGAGAGCATCCTGAACCAGTTTTTCGCTTTCGGCGTCCAGTGCGCTTGTCGCCTCATCAAGCAACAAAATAGGTGAGTCTCTCAGCAATGCGCGGGCAATCGCAAGCCGCTGCCGCTGACCACCCGAAAGCCGCGCGCCGCCTTCGCCCAAATATGTCTCCAGACCTTCGGGAAGCTCACGCAGGAAACCTGCTGCATTGGCCTTTTCCGCGGCGGCCCAAATCGCGTCGTCGCTCGCATCCCATTGACCGTAGCGCAGATTGTCGCACGCTGAGGCTGCAAACAGCACAGTATCCTGAGGAACCAACGATATCCGCTGGCGGAATTCTGCGGGGTCTGCACTGGTCAGTACCACACCGTCAATGCGCACGGTGCCGATTTCGGGATCATAAAAGCGCTCTGCCAATTGGAATAATGTTGATTTGCCGGCGCCCGATGGCCCAACTACGGCAACCGTTTCACCCGGCGATACTTTAAGGCTGAAATCTTCAAGTGCGGCCACATCCGGCCGTGTAGGATAGCGAAAACGTACGTGTTGGAATTCCAACTGGCCACGCGCGGGTGGCATGATAACTGGGCTGGCCGGCGACGCTATTTCAGGTGCTTCATTCAGCAATTCGGCCAACCGCGATGCCGCGCCCGAAGCACGGACCAAGTCACCATATACTTCGGTCAACGCGCCAAATGAACCCGCGACAAGCGCGCCATATAAGACAACTGCGAACAGCGTGCCCGACGATATGACTCCTTCCTTCACTTGGTCGGTACCTTCCCAAACGAGCAAGGTGATGCCGCCAAATATCAAGGCCATTACCAAAGCGGTTAGAAATGCCCTCAACCGGATGCGCTTTTTGGCAGCAACAAATGTGCGTTCAACGGCGTCAGAAAATCTTACGCCTTCGCGGTTTTCTTGCCCAAAGGCTTGAACGATTTTGATCGCCGCAAGCGCTTCTGAAATGATCGTACCAATACTCGCGACATTATCCTGACTATTACGCGACGCCTTTTCCAACCGTCGTCCCAGGAACACTATCGGCAGCACGACGGCCGGAATACCCGCGAGCAGCCATATCGTCAGGCTTGGCGCAAGTCCGAACAGTAACGTCACGCCGCCTACACCGATAAAAATATTCCGGAGTGCCACCGACACCGTGGTGCCGACAATTTGTTCGATAATCGCCGTGTCTGCCGTCATCCGGCTAGCGATTTCGCCAGGTCGGTTTTCTTCGAAAAAACGCGGGGCCAGTCGTAACAAATTTTGCTGCACGGCCACGCGGATGTCGCCAACTACACGTTCGCCAAGCCAACTTACGAAGTAAAAACGGAAAGCTGTTGAGATGCCTATGATGACGACGATGCCCAACAGCAGATAGAAATACGGCGCTGGGTCGCCGCCATTTTTGGCAAAGCCTTCATCGATAATGAGGCGCAGGCCATAGGGGATGGCAAGTGTAGACCCCGCTGCTGCAATCAGCGCGAGCAGGGCATAGGTGATCTGGCGGGGATAGCGGATCGTGAAATGCCCGATCATCCGCAAACTGCCGAAATTGGGTTTTGGCTTTGCCGCAATGGTTTCTGCTGTTTCGGATGCGTTGAGGGTTGGCGCGTCGGTAGTTTCGATTGTCATTGGCCTCGCCTAGCAGTGCGCAGATGCAGTAACAATCCGCCATGGATCGGGTAAATGCTTTTCTTATGGTGCAATGCACAACAAATGCGTAAAGCAGAGGACAATCGCGAATTCATTTCGCCGGCTCGAATATTTAAAGGCCCCAATATGCTGTATACTGGATACGACCTTCAACGTGGCTGGCTTGCCGGCGCAGGCTGGGTTGCGCAAAAACAGGCAGAATGGCTTAAAACGCTTCCTTCGACCTTCAATTATGGTGGCATGGCACCTGTGGCCGCTTCTGCGCTTGAGGTTTTTGCGCATTCCGTTCTACCGCGCGGAAAGCCTACCTTCGGGTTGAATGAAGTTATAATCGATGGCAAAACCTTGGTGGTTCAAGAGGAAAATGCGGCCCGCAAGCCATTCGGCCAGTTGAAGCGTTTCGTCTACGAAGGCAGCAGCGAAAAGCCACGGTTGCTCATCTGCGCACCGATGTCCGGGCATTTTGCAACGCTTTTGCGTGGCACAGTCGAGCGCATGATGATCACGCATGATGTCTACATTACCGACTGGAAAGACGCCCGCGAAGTTCCGTTGACGGGTGGTGGCTTCGACCTTGAAACCTACATCGACTATCTCATTGAGTGGCTCGAATTTCTCGGCCCCGATGCAGGCGGGCGCGGTGCGCACATGCTCGCGGTCTGCCAGCCGTCGGTTCCGGCCTATGCAGCCGCAGCCGTAATGGCCGCGAAGCAGCACCCGCTGCGTCCGCGCACACTGACGATGATGGGTGGTCCAATCGATACGCGCGAAGCGCCGACCGCGGTGAACAACCATGCAACGCAGCGGCCACATGCATGGTTCGTGCAAAATGTGATTGCAACTGTCCCGTCATATTACAAGGGTTCAGGCCGCCGTGTGTACCCCGGGTTTCTGCAGCTTTCGGGATTCATGTCGATGAACTTAGGCAACCACATGATGAGCCATTGGTCCATGTTCTCCGACCTTGTCATAGGCGACGGCGAAAGTGCGGATCGGCAAAAGGAATTTTACAACGAATATCGGGCAGTGTGCGACATGACGGCGGAATTCTATCTGCAAACCGTTGATACCGTGTTCCAACGCCATTTGTTGCCCAGGGGCGAATTCAACTATCGCGGCCAGCTGGTCGATCCAGCCGCCATTAGCGATATTGGTTTGCTCGCGATTGAAGGTGAGCGTGATGATATCAGCGGCCTGGGGCAGACGAAGGCAGCGCTGAACATCGCAACTGGCTTGCCTGGAGCGTTTAAGAAATATCATATGGCGCCTGAAGTTGGCCATTACGGCATTTTCAACGGCAGCAAATGGCGTGAAACAATTGCGCCAGTCGTTGAAGACTGGATATCCAGCCACAATTGAGCGGCGAAATGTCCTGCGCAATTTGGACCTGCCTAATAGCATTTTGCGCAGTACCGATTTCTGCGGGTTTTCACGGATGACCTTGCATATTACAGCCACTATCGAACGCTGGCCGGTGGATGGCCATTTCACCATCGCGCGCGGGGCGAAGCAATTTGTCGACCTGTTGGTCGTCACCGTCAGTGATGGCACGCACATCGGTTATGGCGAAGGCGCCGCGATTTATTACCAAGGCGAAACAGCCGAAAAATGCTTGGGGCAGGTCGAGCGCTTCAGTGACGAACTTGGGGGCCACCCCGTCCCAATTGCGCGTGAGATATTGCAATCCATCCTGCCGCCCGGCGCTGCGCGCAATGCGCTTGATTGTGCGCTTTGGGATTTGGAGGCCAAGCAAGCCGGAGTCGCGCTTTGGGCATTGGTTGGCATGGCAACACCTCCGCTACCTTTGCAAACCGCCTTCACCATATCGCTGGGTGCGCCTGAGGCGATGCATGCCGATGCCCGCAGCGCGGCGGACAAAGGCTATGGCTTGCTCAAACTTAAATTGAACGGAGAAGCCGACCGCGACCGTGTGGCTGCGGTTCGGGCAGGGGCTCCAAACGCGCAAATCATCGTCGATGCGAATGAAAGCTGGGGCGGGATAGATATCGCTGCTGAAGCTGAAGCGCTCAAAAATCTTGGCGTTGCGATGATCGAGCAGCCTTTGCCCGCAGGACGCGATGCCGCGCTTGCAGATATATCATCGCCGCTGCTCATTGTCGCCGATGAAAGCTGCCATATCGCGGCGGATGTTGCGCGACTGCGCGGCCTATATCAGGGCGTGAACATCAAGCTGGATAAGGCAGGCGGTCTGACTGAGGCTCTGGCGCTCCGTAAGGCTGCTGAGAACGCAAAGATACAGGTCATGGTCGGATGTATGCTGTCGACCAGCCTTGCCATCCAGCCGGCGTTTCTGGTCGCCCAAAAGGCTGAGTGGGTTGACCTGGACGGGCCAGCCTTGCTCCTAAACGATAGGCCGTTCGGCTTTGTTTTTGCAAACGGGTGCCTGTCTCCGGCCTAAGAGCTTACAAGATAACCTTTGCGACCTTGTCTTTAGTATCCTGTTTCGGATTGATACCCATCAGTATTTTGAAGCCAGCGACCATGCTCGACGCATCTATCCAGATTTCGGCGTTTTCGGGATCAAGCCTGATCAGCGCAACGTCGGGGTCGTCTTTTCCGCCTTCATACCAAGCAGCAACGAAGCGGTTCCACAAACGGTCAATGGTTGCCTGGTCGGTTGATTGGGAGAGCCTGCCGTGTACGGTGGCCCAGATATCATGCTCCTTTGACGCGAAATGCGCCATGGCGCGGCCGCCGGAACCAGTGTGTTGATATAGCTCACTTGAGCGGGAAGTGAAAAACCAGATTGGGCCTTCATATTGGCCGTCTTGGAAACCGTCGTCATCCAATTGCGCGGTCATTGGACGTGCATGGCCATCTTCGCCCTCGGCCAGCCCCAAGAACATCGTCCTGTCCGACTTTAGGGACTTCCAGAATTTTGCTTTGATTTCGGTATCGCTCGCCATTGTGTCACTCCTTATGGAAGTGAAGGTAACAAGCGATACCGATTGGTGTTTCAGTATAAAGCCGACTTAATGCCCCAATGGCGTTAAACCGCGTCGAGATACTCAATGTCGGGTGCGCCCGCGAGGCAGGGACCAAGCTTTGGTCCTGCGGCTTGGAAATAGTCGCTGGCACCATGCGCAGTGAGCGCGTCTTGATCGACATATTGTTCAAGCACTTTGTAAACCTGCGGGTTCGACCGTGACCGGGTCAACGCATAAAATACGTTCCCCGGTTCATTGGCCCGAACGACCGCCGCGAGTTCGGCAAAAACAGCCTCAAAATCTTCGTTCTTGCCTTCTGCGACGGTGAGGGTCGCGATAACGCCAATAGCTGCCATGCGGCTGCTCCTTAAATATAACTAAAAGATTTCGAACAGGCCGGCTGCACCCATGCCACCGCCAACGCACATGGTGACAACACCATATTTCGCACCGCGGCGCTTGCCTTCGATCAAAGCGTGGCCGGTGCAACGTGCGCCAGTCATGCCATAAGGATGTCCAACCGAAATCGATCCGCCATTGACGTTCAAAAGCTCGTTTGGAATGTCCAATTTGTCGCGGCAGTAAAGGACTTGCACCGCGAATGCTTCGTTCAGTTCCCAGATGCCGATATCGTCCATCTTTAGGCCAAAACGCTGAAGCAATTTGGGGATGGCGAACACGGGACCAATGCCCATTTCATCGGGCTCAGTGCCCGCAACTGCCATGCCGACATAACGGCCAAGTGGGGTCAGCCCCTTTTTCTCGGCCAGCTTGGCTTCCATCAGGATGGATGCCGACGAACCGTCGGACAGCTGGCTTGCGTTGCCGGCAGTGATGGTCATGTCCGGGCCAAGGACCGGCTGAAGCGCCTGCAGACCCGAAAGTTGGGTATCCGCACGATTGCCTTCATCCTTTGCGATCGTCACTTCCTTCTGGCTGACTTCGCCCGTTTCCTTGTTCACGACGTTCATCATCGTGGTTACAGGAACGATTTCCGCATCAAAATGTCCAGCAGCTTGCGCCGCGGCAGTGCGTTGCTGCGATTGCAGGGCATATTTGTCCATGGCGTCGCGGCCGATGTTATAACGCTTCGCTACGACTTCGGCAGTCTGCAGCATCGGCATGTAAATCGAATTGTGCATTTCTACCAATTCACGGTCAGGCTGAACGCGCATTTCCTTGGTTTGCACCAACGAAATCGATTCTTGTCCGCCAGCGGCCATGACATCGACATTGTCGACGATGATGTGCTTTGCAGCCGTAGCAATCGACATCAGGCCCGACGAACATTGGCGGTCCATCGTCATGCCAGATACAGAAACAGGCAAACCAGCGCGCAGCGCAACTTGGCGTGCAAGGTTACCGCCTTGCGTGCCCTGCTGAAGCGCGGAGCCCCAGAGCACGTCGTCGATTTCGCCGCCTTCGATGCCAGCGCGCTCAACAGCGGCCTTAAGTGAGTAGCTGCCAAGTGTTGGCCCGAGTGTTGCGTTAAACCCGCCGCGATAGGCTTTGCCGATGGCGGTACGGGCGGTGGATACGATTACTGCGTCACGCATGGGAGTAGTTCCTTGAAGTAAAAATTATACGAAAAACTGGCTGATCCATTCAGCCTGAAGTGCTGGCTTTTCCTCGCCCTCAATCTCAACGGTGAATTCAAGCGTTTGTTGCCATTGGCCAGGGCGCTTTTCAACAAGCTCAAGCAGCTTGAAATGGCCACGCACGCGTTTGCCCGAACGGACAGGGGCGAGAAAACGTGTTTTGTTGCCGCCATAATTGACGCCCATTTTCACGCCTGCAACCTTGGGGCAATCGGACTTGGCGCTCATCACGGGGAAAAGCGATAAGGTAAGAAAACCGTGGGCGATCGTGCCGCCAAATGGTGTTTGCTTGGCCATTTCTTCGTTGATGTGAATGAACTGATGATCGCCTGTGGCATCAGCGAACTTGTTGATCATGTCCTGATCAACCAAAATCCACTCGGATACGCCAATATTCTGGCCAACTTTCGTCGCGAATTCGGCGGGTGTAATTGGGGTCATATAGTCTCTCCTGCATCTTTATTTGATAACTTCGTGGCGGTTTCAAACGCGCAATACAAGCCCTGCCTGTTTGCCGTTACGGCATCCTGGCGGCCTTTCACCCCATAAGCTGCGAATCAGCTTTTGGAAGGCGCTACTGCGGGCCTGATGGCGTCGCATATGGCATCACCATCTCGCCATCGGGCGCCGCTGTAAACGTCGTCAGCGTAGGATAGGCAAAGGATATCCCCTCGCGGGCAAAGCTCTCGATGATCGCGATGCCGACATCATGGCGGGCCTGAAACATCTGTTCGACATCATCGCTCTCAATATCGAACACCAGATGGAAATCGAGCGCGCTTGGGGCAAAATCGTTGAACCCCGCGCGGATGAATTGCGCGCCGTTCGCTTCAACTGCCACGCGCAAAATCTCTGGCACGCGTCGCGCCAGGGCAGGGGGCGTTTGATACACAAGCGTCAGAACAAACGTCACGCGCCGGTATAAAGTCAGCGTGTTATTGGTAATTTCCTTTTCCAGCAATTTGCTGTTCGAAATAATCTTCTCTTCACCCGTCAGCGCCCGCAGCCTTGTGCTTTTCATGCCGATGACTTCAACACGCGCAGTTGTGTTGTCATACGACACGGTATCACCGCGCCGGAATGGCTTGTCGAATATGATCGAGATTGCGGCGAACAGGTCGGAAAAAATACCCTGGGCCGCAAGACCAATGGCAATACCGCCAACGCCAAGGCCCGCAACCAGGCCAGTGACATTGACTCCCAAATTGTCGAGCACCACGATGGCCGCGACAGAAAACAAGACAAAGCTGACAAGCAAGCGGATCAAGACCATCGCGCTTTGTAGCGTTTCATTTTCATGCAAGCCTTCGCCAGCGCGCCGCTCGATCAACCCCAAGATGATTTCACGCAGCCAGATCGCGACTTGCACGACGATGGCGATAGTAAACAATATATCGATAAAATGGTTCAGCGCGGCTGGCGCGCTGGCGATCTGGTTCACCAGCTCAATCGACACCATGACACGGAAAAAGTTGCTGGTACGCGCAAGGGTCCGCGCGATGATGGATTTCAAATGCGCACGATGTTCGCTCTCCCGCGCGATTTTCGACGCGATCCGTTTCAGCCAGCTGAGCGTAAGAAAGACGATGACGGCCGCAGTGATTGCAATGCCAAGTTCGACAGAGTTGCTGTGTACCCAATGCGTCAGCGCCTCCCAATAAACTTGGATGCGTGGGCCAATGAATTCGGTTTCAATGCGCGGCAGGGCGGATGCGTGTTGTGCAGTCATGCCCCTTGTTTACGGTCGATGGCGACAGTGCACAAGGTCTGTGGTGCGTAGCGGGTTTATGGGTGTTCGCACCGCATGACTATCAACACGCTTCAGTCATCCAGCAGCAGGGCATCGATTATCAAGCAGCGCGCACCATCGGCAACGACCGCCTGTGTTAGGGCGATGTCGGCGACGATATGACCGGGCACATGAAATTCATGTTCTGACAATATGGCCGAGAGCTTGCCCACAAAATCCTGCGTTGTTGGATGGGCAGCCTGCATCGACAGGCATATTTGCGCCCTAGAGAAGGTAAGGCTGTGCCACGGGCGTTCATGAATGACGCTGATGTCGGCAGCGGGAACGAGCGTCCGCAACACGCGCAGTAAGGCACCTGAACCTGTACGCCCAATCATGTTGGGTGCCGATCGGTTTGGTTGCCATAATTGGACATGAACTGCCGCAATCTCGATTCCATTTCTGGCCGAATTTCGCGCCCCATCCTGATGTCCAGCACAAGCCGCGGGTCACCCGCCGCCAAGCAACCGAATTTCGTGGGTGGCAACTCCTGATCCTCTAAAAACCGTTCAACCTGGCGTGTGATATGCATAATGCCTCCTGCGTCATTGACTCGGATGGGCTTGCCCGAATCGGTAAGAACAAATATAGAACAAAGTTGATAGGATAAATCCTACATGTCTAGGAAATTTCCAATTAAACCAGAGGGATGATTATGGAGGAAGAACCCAGAACAGTTTTGGAGCGCCTGATTGCGCAGAATGGCGATGATTTCGCGGGCCTGTCCAAGCTCATCGGACGAAATCCAACATATATTCAGCAGTTTATAAAACGTGGCTCCCCGAAAAAATTGGCTGAGGTGGAGCGTGGCATATTGGCGCGCTATTTCGGCGTCGCAGAAAATATGCTGGGCGGGCCACCGGCGAACGGGGCCAAAACGGGCATTCGCCTCATCCCAAAACTTGCTGTTGGCGCGTCGGCCGGTCCGGGGGCCATTCCTGATCATGAAACGCCTGCCGGCAAGATTGGTTTTGATGAAAAATGGCTGCGCAAGCAGGGGCTGGACCCATCCAAGCTCTCGCTTATTCAAGTGGATGGTGATTCGATGTCACCAACGCTGAATCACGGCGACGATATCATGGTGGACAACCGTGTGGCAGGGGCGATGCGCGATGGCATCCACGTTATCAGGTTCGACGATGTGTTGATGGTCAAACGGCTTGCCAGCGGCCCTGAACGGCGGCTGTCGGTGCTGTCTAATAATCCGGCCTATCCGGGGTGGCCAGATGTCGATGGCGCTGCCGTCACGATAATTGGCAGGGTTGTGTGGGCAGGGCGACGGCTCTGAAGGCTTGCCTCTGTTGTACTTGTCCGCCACATAAGAGGGCATGTCGCATGTCACATCCACGCCCGCCAAAACGCCGCCGCTTAAGGCCGCGATCATCCCCGTCACACCGCTGCAGCAAAACTGCACGCTTTTTTGGTGTACCGAAACCAATAAGGGCGCCTTAGTCGACCCGGGCGGTGATCTCGACAAGTTGAAAGCAGCCGTCGCGCAAACGGGCGTTCAACTTGAAAAATTATTGGTGACGCATGGCCATCTCGACCATTGCGGGCAAGCTGGAATGCTGGCGCAAGAACTTGGGCTAAAGATTGAAGGCCCGCATGAGGACGACCGTTTCTGGATTGAGAAGCTGGACGATGACGGCGCGCGCTATGGCATGGAAGCGCATAGCTTCGAGCCCGACCGCTGGTTGGTTGACGGCGACACCGTGACTGTCGGCAATCTGACGCTCGACGTTATTCACTGCCCCGGCCACACGCCTGGACATATCATTTTCCATCACGGACCCAGTCGCCTTGCGATTGTCGGCGATGTCTTGTTCCAAGGGTCGATTGGCCGCACAGATTTTCCGCGCGGCAATCACGCCGATCTGATTAATGCGATCACGACGAAATTATGGCCGTTGGGGGATGATGTTACGTTCATCCCCGGTCACGGCCCCACTAGCCAGTTCGGCTATGAGCGCCAGCACAACGCCTTTGTGGCAGACGATGTGCTGGCTGCCCGTTGATTTAAAGCGCGGTGTAGACGCTCCACAGGGCCCAGCCGGCTAGACCAAGCAAAATGACCATCGTTGTCAGCGTGCCAACCATCCGGCCCTTGCCAAGCGATCCGCCATCCATGCCTAAGCCATGGGCGAGACGACCGATGATGTAAGCGATGCCAAGGCCCCACAGCCAGTTATTCGTTCCGCTGGTCGCCTCGAGCGCGGCAATCAGAACCAAGACGAAAGGTGCGCTCTCGACGAAATTTGCGTGCGCCCGCATCCGGCGGATGACAAATTCATTGCCGCCATCGCCAATCGAGACGCTCTCTTTTGTGCGTGCCTGGCCGCAACGGATCATCATCCAGATATTCACTAACGCTGCTCCTGCGGCGATTGTGAGGGTTACGGGTAAACTCAACATATATTCTCTCCCTGTTTGTGCTGGCGTGCTTAACTGCTATCTCTCGGCTTGCAAAGCACCGAAAAACAAGTATAGCGCGCCGCTCACACAGACATGTGCGGATGAATGAGGCGGATTCTGGCGATTGCTTGCCACGACCATCTCTTTCGCCTAGCATGGCATAGAATTTATTGATTTTGAAATGGAACAGGTGCCGAAATGGCTGTCCCCAAAAGAAAAACATCTCCTTCGAAGCGCGGTATGCGCCGCAGCCATGATTCGCTTAAAGTTGCTGCCTATCAAGAATGCGCCAATTGTGGTGAACTGAAGCGTCCGCACCATTTGTGCGATGCTTGTGGTCATTATAATGGCCGCGAAGTGGTGGCAGTCGCCTAATCCTTTTACAGGAGAATAGCTGGTGTCAATGAAACCGCGTATCGCCATTGACGCGATGGGCGGCGATGAAGGTGTCCCTGTGATGATCGCAGGTGCGGCTTTGGCACGTCACCGGCACGAAAGCTTTGAGTTCCTGCTGGTGGGCGATGAGACGCAGATTAAGTCCGCGCTCGACAAGCATCCCAATCTGCGCGCTGCTTCCGAAATCCTGCACAGCGATATTGTCGTCACCCCTGACGACAAGGTCAGTGCGGCCTTACGCAAGGCAAAGACCAGCTCAATGGGCATGGCAATTAACGCCGTGAAATCTGGCGATGCCAGCGCGGCTGTCAGCGGCGGCAATACCGGGGCGTTAATGGCAACGGCCAAGCTTGCCCTGCGCACCATGCCCGGTATCGACCGGCCAGCGCTTTCTGCTTTGTTGCCGACACTGGAAGACACCGATGTGGTGATGCTCGATCTGGGCGCGAACACCGAGTGCGAAGCCAAAAATCTTTTGCAGTTCGCTATCATGGGCGCCGCATATTCGCGTATCATTTTTGGATTTGATCGTCCGCGTGTCCGGTTGTTGAATATCGGGACCGAGGAAATGAAGGGTACAGAATCGCTTCGTGATGCGGCCCAGCACCTGCGTGATGCCACTGGGCTGCATATGGATTTTCAAGGTTTTGTTGAGGCTGATAAGATCAACCGCGGTGAATGTGATGTTGTCGTGTGCGATGGCTTCACCGGCAATATCGCCTTGAAATCTATTGAGGGCACCGCACGCTTTGTAACAGACCTTTTGCGCCGGGCATTCACCAGCTCTATCCGTTCTAAATTCGGGTTCCTTGTGTCGCGACCAGCGACGGAGTTGCTGCGGCATCATCTTGACCCCAACAACCATAATGGCGCGGTTTTCATGGGTTTGAATGGTGTCGTCGTAAAAAGCCATGGCAGCGCGAATATCAAAGGTGTGGCGCATGCAGTCGAGGTCGCGGCCCGGCTCGTTGAAGAGGATATCACGGCACGTATCACGCAAGATCTGGCGCGGGTGCAGGCGGGGTGACTGAAGTCGCTCTTCGCGCCGTTATCAAAGGCACTGGGTCGGCGCTTCCACGCAACCGCGTGTCTAACGCCGATCTTGCGGCGAAGGTTGATACCACTGACGAATGGATCACCGAGCGCACGGGCATAAAGTTCCGACATATTGCAGAGCCCGATGAAACGACATCCACGCTCGCTACGCAAGCTGCCCGCAATGCGCTTGATGCCGCCGGCATGCAGGCAAGCGACATTGACCTCATCATCCTTGCGACCGCAACGCCCGATCAGACCTTTCCTGCATCTGCCACGCTGGTGCAGCACGCGCTTGGCTGCAATGGCGGCGTTGCCTTTGACGTGGCGGCGGTTTGCTCTGGCTTTCTGTATGCCTTTTCAGTCGCCGAAAGCATGATCCGCGCGGGGTCCGCCACCAATGCATTGGTCATCGGCGCGGAAACTTTCAGCCGCATCCTTGATTGGGAAGACCGAACTACCTGTGTGCTGTTCGGTGATGGTGCTGGCGCCGTTGTTTTATCAGGCGAAGTGGGCATTCGCGGCGCGCTGGCGACGAAATTGCATGCCGATGGGCAACATAACGAATTGTTACATGTTGATGGCGGCCCGTCCACCACGGGCACTGTCGGCAAATTGCGGATGAAGGGTCGGGAAGTTTTCCGTCACGCCGTAACCAATCTTACCAGTGTCCTTCATGAGGTTCTGGCATCCACCGACCTTACCGCAGAGGATATAGACTGGGTCGTGCCCCATCAGGCAAATGCCCGGATTATAGAGGCAACAGCCAAGAAACTTGCGCTTGATCCAAGCAAAGTGGTTATGACTGTCGACCAGCATGCAAACACATCTGCGGCGTCTGTTCCTCTCGCTCTGGATGTCGCCGTGCGCGACGGACGGATCAAACAGGGTAACATAATCGTTATCGAAGCCATGGGTGGCGGGTTTACATGGGGGGCGTCAATCGTCCGAATGTAGCAAGTTTTACGATATGGTGGTTTTACAATTATGAATTTTATTGTAAGTAAATGCCAAATCCATCAGAAGTCGCAGGTCCGGAGACGAAAATGGTTGATACAGGTACTTTAACGCGCGCCGATTTGGCCGAGATGCTTAACCGTCAAATAGGTTTGTCGCGTGCAGATTCCGCCGCGATGATTGAGTCCATACTTGATCATATGACCGCTGCATTGCTAGGCGGTGACAATGTTAAAATTTCTGGTTTCGGAACCTTTGTTCTTCGGGACAAGGGGCAGCGCATTGGCCGCAACCCGAAAACCGGTGTTGAAGTGCCAATCACGCCGCGCAGAGTGCTTACATTTCGGGCCAGCCAAGGCATGCGACAAAAGGTAAAATAACAGTCTATGCGCGAAAAATCGGCCGACGCCTTTCGAACAATTGGTGAAATGGCAGAGGCCTTGGGCGTTCGCACGCATATATTGCGGTATTGGGAAGAGCAGTTTCCGATGCTGAAGCCGCTCACGCGCGCTGGCGGTCGGCGCCTGTATCGCCCTGAAGATGTCGCTTTGCTGCATAACATTCATCGCTTGCTCTATAGCGAAGGCTATACGGTAAAAGGCGCACGGCGCTTTCTGACAGTGGGTGAAGCCCATATTGCAGCGCCCGCTGCTGTAGACGCGCCTGCGCCCTTTACCTCAGCGCCGGTTTTTGGCGTCGCAGCGCTCCGCGCTGTGCGCGATCGGCTCGCGGCAGCTTTGGCCGCAGCCTGATTAATCCATATTTCGGACGTAGACCAAGTCTCGGAAAGGCACTGAGCCTACCATGAAGACCGTTTCGCCAATAGCCGCAAAGCCGGCCCTTTCGTAAAAGCCGATGGCGCGGACATTTTTTCATAGACGGACAGCAGCAGACGTTTCGCTCTGCGTTTCTCGGCCACCGCGAAAACGAGTTCTAACAGTCCTTTGCCGTTCCCGCTGCCCTGCCATGGACCCAGCAAATAGATTCGTTTCAGTTCGATGTCGCAATCTTGCTGCAACGCAGGATGTGCAGCTGGCGTGATCATGGCATAACCGACAGGCGCGCCCAGCGGGGTTTCGCCCATCAATATATCGTTGGCCGGATCACGGAGCGCCTGTGCGTAATATTCGGCACTATGTTCTTGCCGCAAATGCTCGATCATCGGTTGGCCGGGATGGTCAAAGGCGAAGGTTGCCATGAAAGTTGCCGCGCCAAGATAAGCGAGCGCTTCTGCATCACCCACATCCGCATCGCGCCAAATAATGGGCGTCATTCGTCTTCAGGTCCAAGGTCGGGGTCAAGATCGCGTGGACGGATAAAGTGTGTGAGTTGCCCGCACCGGCGCTCGACGTCCGCCCAGTGCGCGATGTTCAGCTCCATCCGCGCGATAGCTGCGGTGGGATATTTCTCCCATACCAGATCGCGCAAGGGCGATGTGCCATCGTCAGGGCACAGATCGAATACCAAGTCTTCGAGCCCGGGATTGTGACCGACCATCAGCATGTTTTTATGTTCGTCGGCTTGATCGTGCAGCACATCCATTAATGTCGCGGATGACGCTAGATAAATCCGGCGGTCCCAGTTTGGATCCACCTGCGCGCTAGCTCCCTTAACGAACTCGTCAATCGTTTCAATCACCCTCACGGCAGGACTGGCAACCACATGATCGAAGGTCAGGCCGTTGCGTTTTACCCAAATGCCCATCGTCAAGGCCGCCTTTTCACCGCGTTTGTTTAGCGGGCGGTCGAAATCGCGCGGTCCGGCGTCATCCCAACTCGACTTTGCGTGGCGAAACAAGGTGAGGGTCAATGTCAAATCGGGTTGATCTCTTCCAACTGGTTCCCCACCTCCTGCCGCAAATTTGTGTCAGACGAAAGTCCAGATTTTATCGAACGGACGGCTTCTTCCAAGGTAACGCGGCGAATGGGGGTGCCGGCCGGGAAAGCAGACAAAAGCCGGCTAGGCACTGCCGATGACAAAAGCACGAAATGCCCCTTGTCACCAGCGCTGCGGATAAGGCGGCCAAAGGCCTGCGCCATTTTTGCGCGGATGATCCGATCATCAAAATCAATTCCGCCATTTTTCAGCCGGCGGGCGCGGTGCAATATGTCGGGGCGCGGCCACGGAATTTGCTCCATGACAACCAACCGCAGCGAATGGCCCGGAACATCCACCCCGTCGCGCAGTGCATCGGTTCCAAGTAAACTTGCATGCGGATCATCGCGGAAAATATCGACGAGTGTCCCGGTGTCTATGGGGTCGACATGCTGCGCATAGAGCGGCAAGCCATCACGCGCCAAGCGGTCCGCGATACGGGCATAAGTTGAACGCAATCGCAGTATGGCTGTAAACAGGCCAAGCACACCGCCGCCCGACGCGGTGATCAACGCGGCATAGGCACCGGCCAAGGCGGCAGGGTCGCCCTTTTTGACATCAGTGACGATCAACACCTCCGCCTGCGCGGTGTAATCAAACGGGCTGATGGCGGAGAAATGCGTGGCTGGCTTTTCAAGATGTGCAGCGCCCGTCCGCGCTTCCGCATTTTTCCAGTCGCCGCCACTGCGCAAGGTGGCCGATGTTGCGAGCACGCCATGGCTTGGCTTAAGGACGATTTCGGCCACGGGCTTCATGGGGTCAAGCCAGCGCCGGTGCATGCCGATGTCGATTTCGCGTCCTTCAAACCGTTCAATGCCAAGCCAGTCGACATATTCGGGGTCAACCGGGCCGACGGCGCGCGCCAACATGGAAATCCATGAACGCAATGTGTCAATGCGCCAGCTTAGGCTCGCCGTTGCGCCCTCAACGCGCGCGCGCGCGCTGCCATCGAGCCAATCGGGTGGATCGGCTATCATTGCCTCCAACCGTTGCCCAAGCACCGTAAGCGGCCTTGCCAGAGCCTCAAGCGCGATGGCAGCATCTGCCGCCGCGTCGACAACGCCAGCGTCGGGATCAGCAAGTTCCGTTTCCAGACCATAGCCGCTTTCGGTGGCGTTGGTTTCGTCGCGGGCAAATACCATCGCGCGGATCGCGGCAAGCAAGCGCTCCACAGGGCCAGACGGGGTGCCTTCGCCCAAGCGGGCAAGCCAGCCTTCGCCGGGCAGCGCTTCGGCAGCGACGCGGGCCATCTCAATGGCAAGGCCGCCTTCTTCATCATAAGATGCCACATCTGCAAGGCGCGCCGAAAGCCCGCGCCGCCGTCCCCGTGCTTTGCCTTCGGGGCCAATGACCCAGCGGCGCAACTCAATGTTCTCCTGCCCTGTCAGTGCTGCGGCGAACATGGAATCTGCGGCATCAAACAAATGATGGCTTTCATCAAAGATGATGCGGCTTGGCCGGTTTTGTTCGTCACGGCCACGCGCGGCGTTGACCATCATCAGCGCGTGATTGGCAATAACAATTTCCGCCTGAACCGACGCACGCGTGGCGCGCTCAATAAAGCATTTTTTATAATGTGGGCATCCTGCATAAATGCATTCGCCCCGCCGGTCGGTCAAAGCGGTGGAGCCATTGCGCCGGAATAAGGTCGGCAGCCAACCGGGCAAATCGCCGCCGATCATATCGCCGTCATGCGAATACGCCGCCCAACGCGCTACCAGATGCGCAAGGATTGCCGCACGTCCGGCAAAGCCGCCTTGCAACGCGTCCTCCAGGTTCAGCAGGCAGAGATAATTTTCGCGCCCCTTGCGCACCACGACCTTGGATTTGAATGTCTCATGGTCGGGGTAAAGGCGCTTTGCCTCGCGCACCAACTGGCGCTGGAGCGCTTTAGTAAAGGTGGAAATCCACACCGTTCCGTCGGCGGCGGTCGCCCAAAGGCTTGCGGGCGCCAGATAGCCAAGCGTCTTACCAATGCCTGTGCCAGCCTCAGCCAGCAGCATATTGGGTTCGCCCTTGCGCGAACGCGGCGCGAAAATTTGCGCTGCTGCTTGCGCAAAATCCCTTTGCCCTTGGCGCGTTTCGGCAGAACCGCCGACCAGCGACGCGAGCCTTTCCTGCACGGCATCGGCCGCAAGCGTTACCACGCGGGGTGGCGTGCGGGGCGGCGCCACTTCCCATTCGGGCAAGCGGCTGAACAGCCATCGTTCGGGGCGCTCGGGCTTTTTAAGCTGCGCCAATACCAGATTTGCCCACGGCCAGCGCAGCCGCATCAGTGCTTGTGCTGAATCCCAAGCGCCTTCGCGTTCGGCCCATGCCGCATCGCCCAGCACCGACAGCAAACAGCGCGTCGCCACGAGGAGAAACGGCGGAACCTCCTGATCGGTTGCCGGTGCAGTCAGGCCCAAGGCCTTCGCCAAACCTTTGGGTGTGGGCACAGCAAACCGCGCGGGATATATAAAAGCGTATAACTCCAAAACGTCGAAGCCCGACAAATCAGCATAGCCAAGCCGCTGCGCAACCAAGGGCGCATTCAGCATGATCATTGGCGTTTCTGCCGCACGACCGGCCGCCTCGCCCTTGCCAATTGTTTTTACAGGCCCGTCTCTGGTGCCCATCCAAATACCGGCATGGCTTGCATGGAGCGCAGGAAAGGCTAGGGGAGTTTCCATTAGCCCTGATAGGCGTATTTGGAACGAAAGAGCAACACGTGACTGACCTTCGCGATATAGCAATGGCATCAAAAGCCTGGCCTTATGAAGAGGCGCGGCGTTTGTTGAAACGCTATCCCAATGGCAAAGCCGATGGTCAGGCGATTATTTTCGAATGTGGCTATGGTCCATCCGGCCTGCCGCACATCGGTACCTTCAATGAAGTGCTGCGCACGACGATGGTGCGCAACGCGTTTCAGGCATTGTCCGATGCGCCAACACGGTTGATCGAATTTTCGGACGATATGGACGGCCTGCGCAAGGTTCCGGACAATGTGCCGAACCATGCGATGCTCACCGAACATTTGGGCAAGCCCTTGTCGCGTATCCCGGATCCGTTTGAAAAGTTTGAAAGCTTCGCTGCGCACAATAACGCAATGTTGCGCGACTTTCTGGATCAGTTCGGTTTTGAATATGAATTCATCTCGTCCTCGTCGCAATATGAAAGCGGGGCATTTGATGATGCGTTGAAAAATGTGCTGCGCAGTTATCAGGGCATATTGGACATCATGCTGCCGACCCTGCGCAAAGAACGCGCCGCCACTTATTCGCCCATTTTACCCATCAGCGAAAAGACCGGCATTGTGCTTCAGGTGCCGGTTGAGGTTGTCGATGCCGAAGCTGGGCTTGTCCGCTTTGACGACGATGGCGACATGGTGACGCAGTCGGTCTTGGGCGGCAAGTCAAAGCTGCAGTGGAAGGTCGATTGGGCGATGCGCTGGGTCGCATTGGGCGTCGACTATGAAATGTACGGCAAGGACCTCACCGACAGCGGCGTGCAGTCGGGTAAGATTGCGCGTGTTCTTGGCGGACGCCCGCCTGAAAGCCTAATTTACGAAATGTTCCTCGACGAAAAGGGCGAGAAGATTTCCAAGTCCAAGGGCAATGGCCTCGCGCTTGAAGACTGGCTGAAATATGGCACCGAAAACAGCGTTGCCTTTTACGCCTTTCGCGAACCCAAAAGCGCAAAGCAACTGCACTTGGGCGTAGTCCCCAAAGCGGTGGACGAATATTTCCAGTTCCGGGCGCAATGGCATGAACAGCCGGTTGAAAAGCGCTTGGGCAACCCCGTGCACCATGTCCACAATGGTAAAGTCCCAAGCGGGCAGCCACCGGTCACGTTCGGCCTTTTGTTGAACCTTGTTGGCGTGATGGGCGCAGGTGCGACCGAAGAACAGGTTTGGGCCTATCTTGGCAATTATGCTCACAATGTCTCGCCGGAAAACGCGCCCGAGCTTGCGGAGCTTATTCCAATCGCTTTGGCCTATAACCGGGACTTCGTTGCGCCGACCTTGCAAAAGCGCAAGCCCGAAGGCGTTGAGATTGCAGCCTTGCAGGCGCTTGACGCGCGGCTTGCCGCATTGCCTGCCGACGCAACGGCGGAAGACATTCAAAACATCGTCTATGAAATCGGCAAAGAGGGCGGATTTGAAAATCTGCGGGATTGGTTCAAGGCCTTGTACGAAACGCTTTTGGGCTCAAGCGCTGGCCCGCGCATGGGCAGCTTCATCGCGCTTTATGGCTTGGCCAACAGCCGCACTTTAATTGCAGAGGCGCTTGCATGACAACCATTGCCGCGCGCCTCTATCACGATGGTAAGGCCGCGCAGGAAATCGACCTAAGCAAACCGATACAGCACATCACGCTGCCCAATGATTTTATCTGGATCGGGTTGCACAAACCCGATGATAGCGCGCTTAAGCGGGTGCAGGACCATTTCGGCCTTCACCCTTTGGCGGTCGAAGACGCGCTTGACCCGAAGCATTTGCCGAAAGTTGACGCATATGGGGATCATCTTTTTCTGGTGATCCGAACGCCGCAATTGGCGGGTGACTAGATTATCTACGGCAACACGGCCATATTCATGGGGCGGCAGTTCATCATTACCGTGCGTCATGGGTCGGAGCGGTCGCACAGCCCCGTTCGGGATCAGCTTGAGGCGACACCGTGGCTGTTGCGGCAGGGTGCGGATTATGTCCTCCACGCCATATTGGACTTCATCGTTGATGGCTATGGTGACTTGGTCGATGTGATGGAGGAAAAGGTGCTCGTTATGGAAGAGCGCGCGATCGACAATTTCCTGCGTTCCGCCGAAACCAGACGCATTTTCATGCTGCGCCGCGAGCTGTTCCGTTTGCAACAGATATTGGGACCAACCGAAGATCTGGCCAGCCGCTTCATCAACCTTGAGCTGCCCCAGGTGGACGCGAACATTTATCCTTATATGCGCGACCTGCTCGACCATATTCGGCGCTTGGTCTACCGCGTTGAGGGGCTGCGTGATACGCTGACCTCCGTCATTGAAACCACTGGGCTGTTGGAGCAACAACGGCAGGGGGCAATTACCCGTCAGTTGGCCGCTTGGGCCGCGATCCTTGCCGTGCCGACCGCGATTGCGGGTATTTATGGCATGAACTTCGTACATATGCCTGAGCTGAATTGGGAATATGGCTATTTTCTGATCGTCGGTGTCATGGCGAGTATTTGCCTAACATTATATGTGAAATTCAAACGATCAGGCTGGCTGTAATCTAGCGCACAACCTGCGCGAGGACATCGCGGTAATTGGGTGAGACTGTCATCCGAGGATAAAAGCCGCCAGTGCCGAGCAAGCGGTGCGTCGCTGCTAAATTATAGCAGGGCACGCCCATGAACAGATGATGTTCGCTGTGATAATTGACCCAATAAGGCGCGACCGTCATGCGCGCAATGACGCCGGCTTGCGTGGTCCGTGCATGGGTGAACGGATCCCCACTACCCGTCGGCGTGCAGGCATGTTCCGCGATGTTGCGGATACGCAGGAACAATTGAAACGTCGTCGCGAGCGCGGTGAGCCAAAGCAAAAATGGCGTCCAGCCCCAGACGACCAAAGATATTGCCAGCAAGATTGTCTGCACGAGCAGAAACCGCTCCACTGTGCGCGCGGCCGTCTTTGCGCCGTCGCCGCTTTGGGAGGTCAGCATAAATTGCGCACCGCGCAAGGCCACCGGGAATTGCGCACGGCGTTGCTTGTAAAAAGTCTGCCCCGTCAGATCACGGAAAAACTTGCGGCGCAGGCTGTCGCGGCTGGTCGGGAAGGGCGCGGATAAAGCGAGATCGGGGTCCTCGGCCTGCTGGGTGAATTTGTGGTGCGTCAGATGATAAGCGCGATAGGCATGCAAATCGCTCCCCGTTGCCGCGCCTGTTGGCCATTGGCCAAGCCAGTTGTTGGTCTTGCGGTCGGGGTGCAGCAGACCATGCGCGCCGTCATGCATCAGGATCGAAAGCCCCAATTGCCGGCCGCCCAAGATCGCCAGCACAAAGGGCGTCACCAAAAGCCCCGTGCGCCAATCATAGTTCCACGCCGCCGCGCCGCCAAAGGTGGCAAGCGCAACAACCATCCAGCCATGCAGCACAAGCGATATCCCACGCCAACGCGACAGCGTGGTGATCGCGCGCCAATCCTCTGCGGCGAAAACTTCGCGCGGGTTGGCTGCCTTCACAGCCGGCATGATGCGTCCCGTGTCATCTGGGCAATATAGCGCGCCATGCGGGCGGCCGCAAACGCGCTACGTCGCCGCCTGTGCAACGAAGTCGGCCATCTGCGCCTGGGCCTTGCGCGACTCGCTGAAGCTAAAGATCGGCCAGTCGTGCATCATGCCCGAAAGTTCCGTAACCTCCACCGAAGGCAGCTTGGCTTTTAGTGCGCGCGAGTCTGTTACCAAGATATCGTCGCCGCCGGCAAAGGCCAAAATGGAGGGTAAGCCATCCCAATTGCCAAAGATCGGGCTGCACCGTGGGTCCGTGCGCGGCAAGTCGCCGGCGTACAGCGTGCCGCCTTCGGAAATGCCGCTGATGGTCAATATCCCGTCGCGCGGTTCCGTTTTCAACTGATCGGGATGGGCCGGATCCAAATTGAGCCAAGGGCAAATGAGCAACAGGGCAGCAGGCAAGGGCTGCGCTGCATCGCGTGCCATTTGCGCCACTGCTGCGGTCAGGCCGCCGCCCGCGGAATCGCCACCCATGACAAAAGGCTTATGGCCGATCCCATCCCTGTAAGCGGCGTAATAATCATTAGCCCAAGATGTGATATGGTCGGCGGCATTTTCGGGCGCGAGCGGATAGAGCGGGGCGGTTACCGACCAGCCATATTGCGCGGCCATATGCGACAGAAATTTCCAGTGGACGGAGGTTGCAGGATACACATATCCGCCGCCATGCCAGAACAGAACATGCGCGCTTGGCGCGCGGCCCTTGGGCGCTATATGCCAGATAGTCCGGCCCTGAAACGTGCTTTGCCGCACGTCGAGACCAGCCTTTACAACTGGTGCCGGCTGCGATCCCGAACGGACCTTAGAAATGTTTTTCTGAAATTGCGGGCCACCTGTATACATCCGGCGATAATGGCCTGTGGAGCGCAACATAAATCCAACGAAGCTGGCGGCAAAACTTGGCATAAATATACTCCCCTTAATCGAGCGCTATATTAACGCGTTGAACCAATCAAGTCGTTCGCTTCCCGGCAAGCAATCTCACCGGGAAGCGTATGCGCTTACTTCGATGCTGCAATCCAATCATCGATTTTCTTTTCAAGCACAGTCAGCGGCAATGCCCCTGTATTCAGAACTTGGTTGTGGAATTCGCGGACATCAAATTTGCTGCCCAGTTCCTTCTTCGCTTTGTCCTTCAGGCGCATAATCGTAAGCGCGCCGATTTTATAGGCCAATGCTTGCGATGGAATGGCGATGTACCGCTCAACTTCGGCCGTGGCGTCGGTTTTGCCCATGTCGCTATTGGCGAGCATATATTCGATGGCCTGTTCGCGGGTCCATCCCTTGCTGTGGATACCAGTGTCAACCACAAGGCGCATGGCGCGCAGCATCTCGTCCGACAATGTTCCGAAGCGCTGATAGGGGTCCTTAAACAGCCCCATCCCATAACCCAAGGTTTCAGAATAAAGCGCCCAGCCTTCGACATACGCCGTGTTGCCGCCGAAACGCATGAAAGCAGGCAGCTTCTCATTTTCCTGCGCGACGCTGATCTGGAAATGATGTCCCGGCGCACCTTCATGCAAATACAGCGTGGTCATGCCCGGCGTGGTGCGGCTTGGAAGGTCATAGGTGTTGAAGTAAAATGTCCCAGGGCGCGAACCGTCCGGCGTGCCTTGCTGATAGCTGCCGCCCGCTTCATATTTTTCGCGGAATTCTTCATAGGGTTTAATCTCAAGCGGTGCCTTTGGCAGATATTTGAACTGCATTGAAATGGCCGCATCAACCTTTTTGCCGATATCGTAATAGCCCTGAGTCAGCGACGCGCGACTCGTTGGCTTCAACTTGGGATCACTGCGCAGATGTTCGAAAAATGCGCCTAACGTACCTTTGAAGCCAACTTCTTTTTTTATGGCCTCCATGCCCGATGCAATCCGCGCAACTTCCGATAGCCCAAGATTGTGAATGTCATCGGCCTTTAACGGCAGGGTCGTCGTTTGCTCGATGAGATATTGATACAGGGCTTCGCCGCCCTTCATCGCCGACAGGCCGACCTGCTCGCGCGCCAATGGCAAATAGCTGTCACGCAGAAAGTCGCGCAACCGAGCATTGGCTGGATACAGTCCGTTTACAATGATGTCGCGATATTCGGACGTCAGGCGGGCTTTGTCCGCATCACTGAAGCTTTCCGGAAACATCAGAATCGGCCCGTAATAAGGCGATTCCTCGGTTTTCTGTGCCAACTGCGTATTGAGTTGGTCAACAACATTCGCAATGGTCATTTTCGTTTCAAAAACGCCAGTCGCCATGCCCTGACGGAACCGGTCAATTGACCTATCCATCAACAGGATGAACTCTTTGTGCCGCTTCAGATTGTTGTCATAATCTTCGACTGTCTTGAAAGGCGCTGCACCCTGACCGCTGGCAAAAGTGGGATAAAAAGTTTGATAGCCGAAAAAGTGGTTGAGCGGGCGGACCACGGTGAGGTCCATGATGTCCTTGGAGAGACCCTTTAGCGCATCTGTCTGCACCTGCTTAAACACGTCATAGGCGATTTTGTCGGTGGCATTCAGCCTGTCGCGGTCAATAGTATTCAGGCCTTCCAGATTTGCCTGCGCAGCGCTCCGTTCATTATCGAAATAGGCGTCGGTAATCATGTCGCCAAAGCGGTCCGCATAGCGCATGTCGCCTCGGAAAAGGGCGTTGAGCGGGTTGCGCTTAAGGCTTGCTTCGTCATCGGCGGCAAATAATGCAGCCAGTCGCTGGCTTTCTGTGGCCGCAGATTGCGCCGCCTCTGTGGCCTGCGCATGTACGACCGTTGCACCAAAAGGTGTAACCAAGGCCACGCTTGCAAGAAGAATGAGTGCAGTTTTATGCATATAATACTCTCCGGAATTTATACAGGGCATCAACATGATGCTGCGTGCTTTTGTTCCTTCCTGTCGTCTTTGGACAGAGCGGGCGCAAACGGGTTTCGACATACTACAAACACCATAAGGCGGGCGATGCGCTGTGCGTATTATGAAGGCTTGGGCGTGTTAATTTCCAGCCAATCATTCTGCCGGTACCATTTGGTGATAACGTGCTTCACCCCGCGCACAACGGGCGTGCCTGTGTGCAATGTTTTGTAGTTGAGCGTCCCGTCAGGCTTCACATTGTTCCATATCAGCATCATCCCCGCCTGCGGCCGAACGCCAAGGCCAAGGTGTGGAAATTCCGTTGCGCCGCCCTCTTCGGGTTCGTTCAGGAAAATCATCGCGGTCCAGCTGCGTTGCCCACCCGATGGACCTTCATGCGCCCAATAGCTTTGCGTGGGGTGGAAGAAATCGTGATGCGCCTTAAACTCTTGCCCGACCTGATAGCGTTGCCCCTGCATCGTTTCGGCATAGGTGTTATCGATGCCCAGAACATCGCTCATCCGTGCCTCGACCTTGGCGATGAACGCATCCCACCGGTTGAGATGGCAGCTATAGCTGGTACGAAAGCCTTCCTGCTCGGTGCCCTTGTACAATGTCGATGGTACGGCATCGGCGTCTATTTTTGCGATCAGGGCTTTGCAATCGGCTGCACTCAGAAACCCCTCATACAGATACAACTGTGCCTCTGCATGGTCGACCTGCTGCACAAGCGGATTGGCATCCAGACGCTTTGTGACAAGCGTGCCAATGCGCGCAAGCTTTGCAGGATCGTTATTGGGATCAAACTCTGGGGCGGTTGTATCTGCTTGCATGAGGTCACCGAATCATGGAACGATACGACCTCTTACCATGACCCAGTCCGCCTTTTCGAGGGTGCGAATGTTGGTCAGCGGATTTTCTTCGACGGCAACCATATCGGCAGAATAACCAACCGCGATCCGGCCGATTTCATTTTCCATCCTAAGCGTTTTTGCGGCAACTGTGGTTGCGCTTGCCAGCGCCTCCGTTGGGGTCATGCCCGCTTTCACCAACAAGGCAAACTCGCCGCCATTGCTGCCATGTTCGAACACACCGGCGTCGGTTCCAAAGGCGATAGTTACGCCCATGGCCTTAGCGCGCGTGACCTGCCGCCCTGCCGCTTCAAGCGCTTGCTTTGCCTTTACTTCGACAGTGGGGGTGTAGATGCCCTTGCCAAGGCGTGCGCGCACGCCTTCTAATGCCATAAGCGTCGGTACCAAAACCGTGCCTTTGGCTTTCATAACCATCAACGCGGCTTCATCGGCAAATGTCCCATGTTCGATAGAGCCGATCCCAGCTGCGGCCGCTGCCTCAATGCCGCGCGCGCCGTGGGCATGCGCCATAACCTTTAGCCCAAGCGAGTGGGCAGTGTTGGCGATGGAGACCATTTCTTCATTGGTGAAATGCGCTTCCAATCCTCTGCCCTGTTGCGACAAAACGCCGCCCGTGGCGGTAATTTTGATAACGTCCGCGCCGGATTTAGAGGATTTGCGCACCTTTTCGGCGCATTCGACTGGGCCGGTGCAGGTATATCCCGAAGCTAGCGCAGTAAGCACATCTGTACGGAAACCGGTAACATCGCCATGCCCGCCGACAATGGACAAAGCAGGCCCAGCGGCGATTATCCGTGGTCCAACGATCCGTCCTTCCGCCGTGCCACGGCGCAAGACAAAAGCCGTATTTTGCGCAGAGCCAGCCTCGCGGACCGTAGTAAAGCCAGCCTTGACCGTTAGTGCCGCGTTCTTAACGCCCATGACCACACCCCATTCGTCGGGATTAACCGCTTCATCGCGGAAATCATCGCCCGGGTCGCCGGTTAAATGGACGTGTAAATCAATGAGGCCAGGGACCAATGTCTTAGTAGACAAGTCGACAACCGTATCCGCTTGAAACGGATTTTTTGTGCCTTTCGCAATGTCTTTGATACGCCCATCTTCAATAAGGATCACGGCTGGACCTGTGGGGCCGGTTGCAGCATCGGGAATGAGGTTGCCGACGATGATGGCTTGAGTCGCTGCCAAAGTGGGCGCTGAAACCAATGCAGCTGCGCCTGCGAGCAATAGATACCGTGACATCAAAACCTCTCCCATTTTTATGAAACGGAGATTGGTCAGGTTGTCACGATGTTACAAGGAAAAAGGCCGGGTTTATTAATCCAGTGCCGTGACTCACGACAAACTGCACCCGAAGTCATCAGCATGAGTTTTTATTGTGATGTCACCGTGTCGGAGGTGCAAGCCTGCTATGATAATGTGTTTCGATAACGGTGGGTTTTAGGGGATTTGGTTAAACGGGATATCCATGACCGGAAATTGCTCCCATCCGGTAAAATCAAAATGCCACCACTCATTGGATAAACCTACAAAACCCTCCGCCTCCAGATAGCGGGCCAAACGGGCACGGTTCGAAACGGCTGTGGCAGATGCGCCCATATAATCACGATGCGCTTTTTCCGAAAAATCGTCAAACTCGGTTGGCATTTCGACAAGTCGCCCATCGCGCAAGTCATGCAAGGTCAAGTCGACGGCACAACCGCGATTGTGTTTGGACCCTCTTTTGGGGTCCGCAACATATTCTTTCTTGGGACTGAGGGGTGTGGCCTCCCAAAGTTTTTTGGTAATGCGCCACGGGCGGTAGGCATCTTAAATCGTTAGACCGAAACCATCGGCTTGCGCGGCTTTGCTGGCGCGCGCGACGGCGTGCGCGGCGGGTGCGGCCAAAAACGCGCAGGCTTCGTCATACAACACCCCACCAGTAAAATTGTTGGCGGTCGCATACCGCATATCGAGCCTGATCGTGGGATCGAGATTTATGAGCTCTAACAACCTTTTGGGGTCATCAGGCTTAAGCGCTGCGGCTTTGTTCGCTGGAATGAATGCCACATCGCGGTCGGGACCAACCGCCGCGCAGCCGACCAGTGGCAGAGCAGAAAGCCCAAACGCCACCTCACGGCGGGAAAGGATTATTCCGTGTCCTTCGCCAACCATTCTTCGAGCCATTTGATGGTGTAATCGCCATTCTGGAAACCGGGCTCTTCCAACAAGCGTTGGTGCAACGGAATGGTGGTCTTCATGCCCTCAATCACAAACTCGCCAAGCGCACGGCGCAAGCGCATCAGGCAGCCTTCACGTGTTTGGCCATAAACAATCAGCTTTGCGATCATGCTGTCATAATAAGGCGGGACTTTATAGCCATGATACAGGCCGCTATCGACGCGCACATATAATCCGCCGGGCGGGTGATACCAGGTAACGGTTCCAGGCGAGGGCATGAACGTGCGCGGGTCTTCGGCGTTGATCCGGCATTCAACCGCATGGCCCGTGAAGGTCACGTCTTCTTGCTTAAACGAAAGCGGTTTGCCTTCGGCCACGCGGATTTGTTCGCGTACCAAATCAATACCAGTGATCATTTCGGTGACAGGATGTTCGACCTGCAACCGTGTGTTCATTTCGATGAAATAGAAATCACCATCTTCCCAGAGGAACTCAATAGTACCAGCGCCGCGATAGCCCATGTCGGCCATCGCCTTGGCGCAAATATTCCCCATGCGGTCGCGCTCGGCAGTTGCGAGTACAGGTGACGGTGCTTCTTCGAGTACCTTTTGATGCCGCCGCTGCAGAGAGCAATCGCGTTCACCCAAATGCACCGCATTGCCATTGCCATCGCCGAAAATCTGGAATTCGATATGGCGCGGGTTGCCGAGATATTTTTCGAGATACACGGTCGCATCACCGAATGCCGCTTTCGCTTCGGACCCGGCTTGCTGCATTTGGGTCTCAAGCTCCTCTTCGCTGTTCACGACCTTCATGCCGCGGCCGCCGCCGCCTGACGCAGCCTTGATGATGACAGGATAGCCGATGTCGCGTGCGATCGCCTTGGCCTCATCCACATCCTCAATCGCGCCGTCGGAGCCGGGCACAAGCGGAAGACCCAATGCGCCGGCCGAACGCTTGGCTTCGACCTTGTCTCCCATGGTCCGGATATGCTCGGGCTTCGGGCCAATCCATGTGATATCATGGCTTTCAACGATTTCGGCAAACTGGGCATTTTCCGACAAGAAACCATAGCCGGGGTGAATGGCGTCGGCATGGCTAATTTCGGCCGCAGAAATAATCGCTGGAATATTTAGGTAGCTGTCAGTCGCCGATGGCGGCCCGATGCAAATTGCTTCGTCGGCAAGCCGCACATGCATGGCGTCTGCATCGGCCGTTGAATGGACGGCAACCGTCTTGATCCCCATTTCATGCGCAGCGCGGTGAATACGCAGCGCAATCTCGCCGCGGTTGGCGATAAGGATTTTTTCAATGGCCATGTTTACGCAATCGCCAACAATGGCTGGTCATATTCGACTGGCTGACCGCTTTCGACATAAATTTCGGTGACTGTCCCTGAACTGGCGGCGACGATCGGGTTCATGACCTTCATCGCTTCGATAATCAGGACAGTGTCGCCAGCTTTCACTTGCTGACCAATGCTCACAAAAGGTGCTGCTTCGGGGTCAGGCGTGAGATATACCGTACCGACCATTGGTGACTTCATGGCATTGGCAGAGATAGCAGAGGCGCTTGGTGCAGCAACGGCCGCAGCCGGTATCGCGGCTGGTGCTGCAACGGCCGCAGCCGCCAAAGGTGCCGCCACCGCGGTCATGGTGCGCGACACGCGAATTTTGCGTTCGCCGTCCGCAACCTCGATTTCGCTGAGACCAGTGTCGTTCAGCATCGCCGCCAATTCGCGGACAAGGTCCGTGTCGACTTGCATGCTGCCAGTAGTTCCTGTCTTCACCGCCATGTAGTACTCCTTGGGCACCTGAAATTATATTGAAGCGCCTAATGTCAAAGTTGTAACGCTACGTCCAGCGCCAGTTCGTACGACTTTGCGCCATGTCCCGCAAAGACCGCCTTAGCGGCCATGCCAACATAGCTCAAATGCCGGAAAGATTCCCTTTTGTGGGGATCGGATAAATGCACTTCGAATACCGGCACGGTAATTGCCTTGATCGCGTCCAAGATTGCGACTGACGTGTGGGTAAAGCCAGCAGCGTTCAATAACACGGCCTTCGCGCCAACGGCTTGCGCCTCATGCAGCCAGTCAATCAAATGGCCTTCATGGTTGGACTGCCGAAAATCGATACAGGCACCGGCGGCGCGTGCATGGTCGTCCAACCTGCCCGCGATATCATCAAGGGTGTCGGTGCCGTAAATTTCAGGTTCGCGTGTACCAAGCAAATTGAGATTTGGTCCATTCAGAACAAAGATTGTTGGCTGGTCAGCCAAAATACGCCCCCCAATATTATCAAAGCAGCGGTTGCACTCCGCGTCCGGGAAGCACTATATGCCTCTCGACAAAAATAGCGAGATGAAATGACCTCTTCCCTATCAACCGATTCTATCTCCCTGACGCTTAATGGCGATCTGCGCCGCTTTCCTAAGTCTGCCACTGTTGCCGATCTTGTCCGCGACATTGGCCTGGATCCGAGCAAAGTGGCGGTGGAGCGCAACCTTGAAATCGTCTCGCGTTCGACGCTGGAAGACGTTGTCTTGGTGGATGGCGACAGGTTGGAGATCGTCCATTTTGTTGGTGGCGGGCAAGACAGCGCCCCGCATGATAGTTGGACCGTGGCGGGACGCACGTTTCATTCGCGGCTGATTGTGGGGACGGGCAAATATAAGGATTTTGAACAAAACGCCGCTGCGCTTGTGGCATCGGGTGCAGAGATAATCACGGTTGCTGTCCGGCGCGTCAATGTGTCGGACCCCAAGGCGCCGATGCTGACGGATTTTATCGACCCTAAAAAATATACTTATTTGCCCAATACCGCTGGCTGCTTCACCGCGGACGACGCGATCCGCACCTTGCGCTTGGCGCGCGAAGCTGGTGGCTGGGATCTTGTAAAGCTTGAGGTATTGGGCGAGGCCAAGACGCTATACCCCGATATGCGCGAAACATTAAAGGCGACTGAGGTCCTGGCTAAGGAAGGCTTCTTGCCTATGGTCTATTGCGTCGATGATCCGATTGCGGCCAAGCAATTGGAGGACGCAGGTGCAGTCGCGGTGATGCCATTGGGTGCGCCGATTGGTTCGGGTCTTGGCATTCAAAACCGCGTTACCATCCGCTTGATTGTCGAGGGCGCTAAGGTTCCCGTTTTGGTGGATGCAGGCGTTGGTACTGCATCCGATGCAGCAGTGGCGATGGAGTTGGGCTGCGATGGTGTGCTCATGAACACCGCGATTGCCGAGGCCAAGAACCCCATTGCCATGGCAACCGCGATGAAGCTTGCGGTCCAGTCCGGCCGCATGGCCTATCTGTCGGGCAGAATGGGTCGGCGCATGTATGCGGACCCCTCCAGCCCGCTTGCTGGTTTGATCTAAACTTCCTCGATAGATTGAGCAAATGGCCTTAGCTTTTGCCGCAGCCTGTTATTTACCAGCAAGGCGTTTGACGTCCGCCAGATATTTGCGCCCGATGCGCATCGCATGGTCTTCACCCAATATCGCGTGCCAGACGCCGCCACCTTCATGGCGCAGCCCGATAATCAGGTCCCGGCGCACAATATGGCTGCGGTGGATGCGCTGAAATTGTTCCGGGTCCAAACGCTGCTCAAGCGTTGAAATGGTTTGGTGCAGCAGATAGCTGCGCCCTGCCGTATGCAGCCGCATGTAATCCCGCTCTGCTTCAATCCGTTCAATGTCTATCGCGGCAATGCGGATAAGCTCAGCGCGATGCGACACCCAGAATTCATGCGCATATCTGCCGTCGGTTTTTGAAGACGGAATTGCTGACTGCGCCTCGGCGTCATGGGTGCCGCACGCGCGGGCTATAGCGCGGCCAAGCCGTTCTCTCGACACGGGCTTTAACACATAGTCTACAACGTCCAAGTCAAAGGCTTCGACCGCAAAATTGTCGTACGCAGTGATCAGAATGATCGCTGGCTTTTTGTGCATTAATCCCAAGGCGCGCGCAGCGTTGATGCCGTCCATTTTCGGCATGCCTATATCCAGAAAGATGAGGTCGGGCATCAATTGCTCTGCGATCTGGAGCGCTTCGATGCCGTCACCTGCGGTGCCGACAATGTCGATAACGGGATGGCCGGCGCTTAAGGTTACAAGGCGCTCGACGGCGAGTGGTTCGTCATCAACGATTAACGTCCGCAAGCGTTTCATGCCGCTACCCTATGGCTTAAAGGCAAAGTAAGCATCGCCACAAATCCGCCGCCATCCGACAGTTTTGTATCGAGGCGCGCGGCTGATCGATAGCGGGCCTCCAATCTGTCACTCACATTGGCAAGGCCAATGCCGCTGCCGCCGACATGATCGGCATCCATTACCTCGCCATCGTCAACGACACACAGTACAAGGACATCACCTTCGCTTTTGGCGTTGATGATGATTTCAACCGGACGTGTGGTGCGCGATACTCCATATTTGATCGCATTTTCGACAAGGGGCTGCAGGATTAAGGCAGGCACATGCTGACCCATTAACGCATCGGGAATATTGATTTTGACGCGCAGCCGTTTGGGGTAACGCACGCTTTCGATTTCCAGATATAGCCTTTGAAGTCCAACCTCTTCGGCAAGTGTGACATCCTCAAGCGGATCAGATGACAGGCTTGTCCGATAGAAATTGGACAGATTCTGGATTATCGCCTCGGCCTCTTTGGGTTTTCCGGTAAGGACAAGGCTTGAAAGCGAATTCAGTGTGCTGAACAGAAAGTGGGGATTGACCTGATAACGCAGTGAACGCAGTTCGGCATCCTGCGCCGCTTGCGCAAATCGAGAGGTTTTGCGCTCGGCCTCCCGAACTTCGCGCGCATAGCCGATGGCGACGTACAGCGAGCTCCATGCGATCAGGAAGAAATAATGGGTGACCGAAATGTCGGCAATTTCTTGCCAGAAGGACAGCCCCAGTTGCACCTTCAAATCCTCAACCGTCCGACCGACGCTTGGGTCTTTAAAAAGGCTAATAGGGTCGTACAGATTGAAAATATAGAAATTGGCAGATGCCAAGACGATAGCGCACGGGATTGCACCGGTAAACGCCACGCTCACGCGAGAACTAAGTGACCGGCGGTCCGCAACCCGCAGACAGAAATACAATATCCACGTCACGAGCACACCCACTAACCCCACCATCAAGCGGCGTTCGAACAGCACCGTCTGTGCCGGAAAATCGAGCAGTGCCGCGCGCAGTGACAATATAAGCGTGTAAAACGCCCAGAAGCCAATGATGGTCAGCAGGGCCATCTGATGGCCGATAAGTGCATTGCGGGGCGGGGATTTATCCATGTCTTGCTATAGCCGATTTTACGCCAGCTGCACCACGTGCTGCGTCTCTCGTCGAATGCCGCGTTAATTTGGTCGAATGTTTATCCACTGCATCGATTGTTAATCCTTCGCTAAACATGTTGGAGCGATTATGTTATTCTTGGGAATGAGAGGGATATCGGCATGACGAAAGCAACGCATGAAGGTCCGGGCAGCTTAACATTGGCCGAAATGAAAGAATTTGCTGGTTTTAGCGCTGCGACACAGCGGTATATCCGGCGGTCATTGGATGTTGCGTTTGATCGCAAGGATGCCATTGCCCTGTGGTCACGCGACGCGGTCGAGGTTACGTCGATTGATGCCCAATATCTATTTTACGCACGTTTGCCGGATATCAAGGCGTTGGTTCCAGATTCGGCTGTGCTGCAAGATGCCGAGCCCTTTCTGGCGCAACTGATTACCGTGTCCGCATTTGATTTGGGGCAGGGACCGATTGCATGCTTTGCGGCATATCGGTTTTTGTACGAGCGGTTGCTTGGCCCCGATGCGCGGCCGTGGCTGCCCGCAGCATTCTGCGCGGCCGCATCAATGCCACATGTGCCGCCCAGCAAGCGCAAGATCTTGCTGCAATCGATCAGTGAGGCTGCGGTGACCGCGACGGGTTGGTCAAAGCGTCCACCAAGCTTTTATCCGGAATGGGTGGACAAGGTCGAAGCCGGCAGTAGTCGCGCTTATTAAGCAGTCGGTCTAAGCTGGCTTTCGCTGATAGCGGAAATACCAAACCTCGTGTCCCTGGCGGCGTGCCTTGGCCTCATAACGAGTTTCGGGCCAGCCGCCGGGACGGTTCTGAAAATCCGGCGCGCTTTGGCATAGCCAGTCGAATTGCTGCCGATGCCGCTGCATGACCATCAACGCATGGCGGACATATACGGGGTGGTCCGTGCCGAACCGGAATTCGCCGCCGGGCTTTAATTTCGCTGCGATCAAATCCAATGGCCCATCATTCATCATCCGGCGTTTTACGTGCCGTGCCTTTGGCCAAGGGTCCGGATGCAACAGATAGACAAAAGATAATGACCCATCGGGAACGCGGCGCAGCATCTCCAAGGCATCGCCCATATGCAGGCGGACATTGTGCAGTCCGCCCTCGCGGATATGGAATAAAGCTTGGGCAACGCCGTTGAGAAACGGCTCGCATCCGATAAAGCCATGATCGGGCAGCATGTCGGCGCGGTAGGCCATATGCTCCCCGCCACCAAAGCCGATTTCAAAGTGCATGGCGCGGTCGTCGCCGAACAGATCCATGCTGCCAAGCGGGCCTTCGTCTGGAACCGCGATTTGCGGCAACAGATTCTCAACTAACTCATTGTGCTCGGAACGCAGCTTTTTGCCCTTTGAACGGCCATATAGGCGGTTCAGCGTCGTTGGGTCCCCGGTCTTGTTCGCAGTCATAGGCGTGGCGGCTAAACTTTCAGCCGCCACGCTGCAAGTGTAATCAAGTGGTCCTTACCCTAAAGCGGCCTTCAAATCTTCGACGAGATCGGTGCGCTCCCATGGGAAGAAATCACCTTCCGGCTTACGACCGAAATGGCCATAAGCGGCGGTCCGGCGGTAAATGGGCTTGTTCAGGCCAAGATGGGTGCGGATACCGCGGGGGGTAAGGCCACCCAGTTTTTCGATGCCCATGATTGCCGTTTCAATTTGGTCATCGCCGACAACGCCGGTGCGGTGCGTGTCGACATAGAGCGACAATGGCGTGGACACGCCGATGGCATAAGCAAGCTGAATGGTGCAGCGCGTGGCGAGGCCAGCGGCGACGATATTCTTGGCAAGGTAGCGCGTGATATACGCGGCGGAACGGTCGACCTTTGTTGGGTCCTTACCCGAAAACGCGCCGCCACCATGCGGGGCTGCGCCGCCATAAGTATCAACGATGATCTTGCGTCCTGTCAGGCCAGCATCGCCATCCGGTCCGCCAATTTCAAAGCTGCCGGTCGGGTTGATGTGATACTCGGTTTCGGTCAGCAGGCTTGCTGGAAGCAGGTCGGCGATGACGCTCTTCACATAATTGTGCAGCTGCGCCTCTTTTTCGCCTTGGTCATATCCCGGTGCATGCTGGGTGGAGACGACAATCGCGGTTGCAGCTTCAGGCTTGCCTTCGCTGTTGTAGCGCAAAGTGACCTGGCTTTTGGCGTCCGGCTCCAGAAACGGTGCTGCGCCCGAATGACGGTCAGCGGCCATGCGCTCGAGGATCTTGTGGCTGTAATCCAGCGTGGCGGGCATCAGGTCAGGCGTCTCTGTCGATGCATAGCCAAACATGATGCCTTGGTCGCCAGCGCCCTCATCCTT
>CALGEE010000386.1 GCA_937881525.1 uncultured Sphingomonadales bacterium
GGTCACTATGTGCATTGGTGGAGGCATGGGCGCGGCCGGGCTGTTTGAGATATTCGCAGGAGTCGAGTCTGTACAATGAGCAATCGAGATAATCACATAACCGGCGTTACCGGGATGTTTGGGGCCCGAAATATAGCAGTCATTGGTGCTTCGGATGATATCAGCAAAATTGCGGGGCGACCCTACCATTTCCTGAAAACCCGAGGTTTCAACGGCAATTTATACGCTGTGAACCCGCGCCGGGAGACCGTTCAGGGCGATATCTCCTACCCTAGCCTTGCCGCGGTCGGGCAGCCGATCGACCTGGCTATTGTAGCCGTGCCGGCGTCATTTGTGCTGCAGGCCGTCACCGATTGTGTTGCTCAAGGAGTGCGGTCCGCGGTGATATTTGCTGGCGGAATGGCGGAAGCCGGTGCCGAGGGGCGTGAGGTTGAGGATGAAATCCGTCGCACCGCCAAAGCTGGGGGCCTGCGTCTTCTGGGCCCTAACTGCATGGGCCTGATGAATTTGCGCGACAACCTTTACGCGAGTTTCAGCAACACGATTCCAGATATTCCACCTTTGCAGGAGGACGGTGGGCTTGCGGTCGTATCGCAGAGCGGGGCCCTGGGAAATTTCATGCTAACCCGGGCGATAGACGCCGGAATCCAGGTGGAGAAGTGGATTGCAACCGGCAACGAATCCGATGTCGAATTTGCCGAAGCCATCGAAGCTGTGGCTACCGACCCGCGCGTGCGCGGCATCCTGGCCTATTTGGAGGGTGCACGCAACGGCGAACGGTTGATATCCGCATTTAAAACCGCCCGTGACAACAAGGTTCCAGTCGCGCTGATAAAGGTCGGGGCGACCGAAGAGGGTGCCAAAGCGGTCAAGTCCCATACTGATGCCATTGTTGGTGATGACGGGCTCTATGATGCACTGTTCCGGCGATACGGGGTGCAGCGCGTGCACACCATCGACGATCTGCTGGAGCTTGGCCGGATCTTCTCCAGCGGTGTGCGCGCCAGCGGCGACAGGCTGTTGCTGACCTCGATTTCGGGCGGCGTTGGGATTATCATGGCTGAGGCAGCGGTCAAAGCCGGACTCACCCTGCCGAGTCTCAGCGATGAGGCAAAGGCGAGCTTGAAGGAAAAGCTGCCATTCATGTCGGCTAACAATCCCCTTGACGTCACTGGTCAGGCCTCTCAGAATTTTCAGTTGTTGACTGATGCCATCGAAATTGGCGCCGCTGACGTCAAAGCAGACGTTGTCATCAATTTCCTTGGCCGCATGGCTCGGAACAAAACAGTGATCGATGGCTATCTTTCCACACTTGACGAACTTATGACCCGATTTCCCGAGTCACGGTTTCTAACCGTGGGCATGTTTGGCAAAGATGCCAAAACTCAGTTCCGCAATCGGGGCTATCTTGCGTTCACCGATCCGACCCGCGCAGTTGAGAGTGCTCAGACATTAGTGAGACTGCACCGATCATTCTCCGCACCTCGACCCGCTCCGATTGATTTGGAGAAGTTTCGTAGTCCACGCCCCGAGGCAACACCAGATGAGCAGGAATGCTATGCTCTGCTCAACAAGATCGGCATTTCTGTGCCGAAGCACCTGGCAGTCAAAGACCAGAACAAGGCTGAAACAGCACTTGGAGTGTTGAAAGCGCCGTTGGTGATGAAGGTACTTTCTCGAGATATCGCCCACAAATCTGAGGTTGGCGGTGTCCGTCTGGGGCTGGAGAGTGCCAAAGAAACGGGATCAGCAATGCAGTCCATGCTGGCTGATGTATCTGGCGCAATGCCAGAGGCAGATATCCGCGGAGTTTTGTTGATGGAAACTGAGCGCGACTTCACCGAGGTCGTGATCGGTGCCAAGGTCGATCCGCAGCTTGGCACATCGATCATGGTCGGGCTGGGGGGCATATTTGTTGAGATTCTTGCGGATGTGTCCGTTAGCACTGCGCCGGTAACGGCCTCAGAGGTCCACGAGATGCTGAAGGAACTGCGGGGCTATCCGTTGCTTTTGGGTGCGCGGGGACAACCCCCTCGCGACATCAACGCAGTCGCCGAGGCAGCAGCCCGTTTGTCCTGCTTTGCCGCTGCAAACATTGACTGGCTTGCATCGATCGAAATCAACCCATTTGCTGTCGGTGTCCAGGGCCATGGCGGCAAGGCGCTGGACTGCTTCATCTGCATGAAGGAGGGTAAGTAGATGGTTAAAAGATACCAGGATTTCTGCGCAGAATTCGGCATTGATGTGCCGATATTCGGCTTCAGCCATTCGGTTGAAACCGTTGCGGCAATCACCAATGCCGGTGGATTTGGAGTCTATGGCGCGACGCGGCGGTTTGATCATGAAATCACTTCCGAACTTGCGCAGATACGCGATATGACAGGCGACAGGCCTTACGGTGTCGATCTGGTGATCCCGGCGCGCATCCCAGCCGAAAACAACCGCGCCGCAATGGAAAAAGACGTGCCACAAGAGCATCGTGACTTCATCAACGGTATGATCAGCAAATATGATGTACCGGAACCCTCAGGCCCGGGAAAACGCACCCGGTTCATCCGATCGCAGGAAATTATCAGCGCTCAGGTCGCGGCTGTCGAAAACTCCGACGTAAGCATTGTGGCGCTTGGCATCGGGTCGCCACCTGATGTGGTGGCGCGGATGAAAGGTGCAGGCAAGGTGACCGCCGCCCTGATTGGTCAAGAGCGTCATGCCGAAAAGGCACTAGCAGCTGGGGCCGACCTTCTCATTGCTCAGGGCTACGACGCTGGCGGCCATACTGGCGTGGTCGGCACCTTCAGTCTGGTTCCCCGCATTGTCGACATGGCGGGCGACATCCCAGTTCTTGCGGCCGGCGGGGTCGCGACTGGTCGCCATATCGCCGCGTCGATGGCGATGGGCGCAGTTGGAGTCTGGCTCGGCACCGCGTTTCTGCTGACCGAAGAAAATGCTCCGCATATGTCAGAAAATCAGGCTCAGAGCCTGATTGATGCCGGCGCGATAGATACAGTGGTGACCCGTGCGGAAAGCGGCAAACCATTTCGCCAGACCCGATCGGCCTGGTCGGACGAATGGGCCGCGCCCAGTGCACCCAGACCGCTGGATCACCCTTTACATGATGTGCTGGTCGGCGATGTTCTGGGAGCCATTCAGGAACATAACAACAAACCGCTTGCCCATTCCGGTGCCGGTCAAGGAGTTGGCTGGTTTGACCGGATCAGACCGACCGCCGATGTGATCAGCCAGCTTTGGGACGAAGCCAAAACGGTTATGGCGCAACTTTAACACTATGAAGGGCCAAGAGATGACCGAATTTACCAAAGAGGCCGAGGCTCGATTTCGCAAGGAAATTGCCGATTTTGTGGATCGGTCGCTGGATGAAGAAGGGCGTCGACAGGTTGAGCTTGGAAAACCCCTCAGCCGGAACGGATTTGTTGAATGGCAACGCAAGCTTGTGGCAATGGGTTGGGGCGCGCCGCATTGGCCCAAAGAATGGGGTGGTACAGACTGGTCACTGCGCCAAAGGTTTGTGTTTGAAGAGGAAATGGCTTTGCAGGGTGCGCCGCACATGGTCGGTTTCAACACCCGTATGCTTGGGCCAATCCTGCTGACCTACGGGACCGATGCCCAAAAAGAACGGTTCCTGCCGCGGGCTTTAACATTCAAGGATTGGTGGTGTCAGGGTTATTCCGAGCCTTCATCGGGGTCGGACCTTGCATCGCTGCAAACCCGTGCGGTACGAGAGGAAAACTCATATGTGGTAAATGGCTCGAAAATCTGGACGACTTATGGGCACTACGCCAACTGGATGTTCTGTCTGGTGCGTACCGACCCCAATGTCAAGAAACAGGAAGGAATATCATTTCTACTGATCGACATGAACTCACCGGGGCTGTTGGTTCAGCCAGTCAAGCACTTTTATGGTCAGCATGTCTTTAATCAGATATTTTTTGATGACGTGCGTGTGCCCGCTGAAAACCTTGTCGGAAAGGAGAACGAGGGCTGGACCATTGCGAAAGCGCTGCTGGAGCATGAACGTCTTGCAACCTCGCGCCACTCTGAAGCCCGGCGCAAGCTGGGTCGCCTGATCCGGATGGCGAAGCAGACCCGCTATGATGACAAGACCATGCTCGAAGACAGTTATTTTCGCCAACGTATTGCGCAATTGGCGATCAATGTTCGCGCTGTTGAATACTCAACAATGCGGGCACTGGAAAAATATATAGACGATGGCGAGGTCGGTTTTTTCGCCTCTTCGCTGAAATTGTGCGGGGTTGCGGTGAACCAGTCGGTTGACGAGGCGATCCTGGACCTCCTTGGGCCTGGTTCATTGCCAGCCGACAGCGCCTACAACGGCGACATACCTGTCGCTGGTCTGGTTGCGGATGCACAATTCGCCACTGAGGCCCGTTATTACATGCGCGGTCCGGCAATTGCCGGCGGTTCCAACGAAGTGCAGCGCGCAATCATTTCCAAGCAAGTCCTGAAATTGTGAGGTCCACTCATGCTTTTTGCTGCAACTGAAGAACAAAGACTAATCGAAGATTCTCTTGAACGGGTTATGAGCGATCAGTGGGATCGTTGCCAATCCGGAAAGGTCACTTCAACCGAATTGGTGGAGCTTCCAGTCTGGAAATCACTCAAAGAGCTTGGCCTGATCTCTGCATGGCTGCCAGAGGATGCCGGGGGTGCTGGTAGTGGTGTGCGCGCTCTTCTGGCACTGGCCCGCGTGATTGGCCGTCACCTATTGCCCGCACCCTATCTGAGCAGCGCTGTTCTGTGTAGCGCGATCCTTTCGCGCCTGCCCGATGCTGAAATCCGCGAACTCCTCGAGAAAGTGGCCGCGGGCGACGCGCGGTTGGCACTGGCCATCTATGAAGCCGGCCAACGCTATGACTTTCACGAACCGAAGACCGTGGCGCAGCACAATGATGGTGGCATTACCCTGTCCGGGTGCAAGACATGGGTGCTGGAGGCTGCGCAGGCCGACATGCTGATCGTCTCGGCCAAGGGCCCTTGCGGCACCAGTTTGTATCTGGTACCAACCGACACCTCCGGCGTCACGCTTCAAGAATACGCAGCGGTAGATGGAACGCCAATGGCCAGCGTAGTTCTGGATAATGTCGCGATTTCATCTGAAGGGCAGATCGCCGACGCAACTCAATCCGACGCAGTTCTCGATTATGGGATAACGATGGTGGCGTTTGCAATATCCTCCGAGGTTCTGGGAGCTTGCGAGGCTGTGCACGAACAAACCCTGGACTACATGCGTATTCGGGAACAATTTGGTCGCCCGATCGCCAAATTTCAGGCGCTGCAATTTCGTATGGCAGATCTTCATGTCGAGATTGAGATGCTGCGTTCGCTTGTTCTTGGCGCGATGAATAAGCTAGAGGAGGGTAAAGGGTCTCAGGCTGGTGCCGATGTTGCCGCCGCTGCTGCGATGGCTGCGCGGGTCGGGGATCTTGTCGGGCGCGAAGCGATCCAGATGCACGGGGCAATAGGCATGACGGAGAGCCTCGGCATCGGTCGCTACCTCATGCGTATCAACACGATCTGCCGACTGTTTGGCGATCAACCCCACTTCCAGTCCCGTTATCTGGAGCTGACCGAAGGAGTGCTAAAATGACAGGTGTAGTGGAAGAACCAGTTCGACTGACGCGGGACGGCGCAGTTGCCATTACCACGATAGACGCATTGCACATGCGCAATGCGCTAGGGGCACCAGGAGTGCGCGAAGGCCTGAATACCGCTATTTCCAGCTTTGAAGCAGACCCGGGTCTGCGGGTGATGATACTCTATGGTGCCGGCGGCGTGTTTTCTGCCGGCGGCAACCTGAACGCCCTTAAAGAGCTACGTGACATTGATCAGATCCGAGCACGCCTGGTGACTGGCAGCAAGACAACGGGTTCTATCCTAACTTCGAGAAAGATTTACCTGGCGGCAGTCGAAGGGCCGGCATTCGGGGCTGGTATGGGCCTGGCCTTGTCCTGCGATCTAGTAATTGCATCGCAAACTGCCAGGTTTTGTGCCGCCCAGATCAAGGTTGGGGCATCGCCTGATGGATCCTTATTCTGGTCTTTGCCACGCCGGACCGGAAACGCTGTGGCCAAACGCATATTGCTGAGCGGAGACGAAATTTTAATGCCCCAAGCGCTTGAACTTGGGATCGCCGATTATGACGCTCCATCCAGCGAAGCACTTGAGAGGGCCCTTGTGATTGCCCGCAAGTTGGCGCGTGGAGCGCCTCTGGCCCAGAGCACGGTCAAAGCTTTTTTTGCCGACAACATGGCAGGGCGCGACAGCATCCTCGACTGGGAACGGGAGTCTGCAGCGCAGAATTTTGTAACCAAGGATTTCCTAGAAGGCGCAAATGCGTTCCTGGAAAAACGCAAACCTCAATTTAAGGGAAAGTAATGTCTGGTCGCGTGCATATAACCAATGAAAAAGGTCTCAGGATCCTCTGGCTTGATCATCCCCCAGTCAACGCACTCTCCGGCGATCTGCGCTTGGGACTTCTTACAGCGATCACTGACGCTGCGAGCGATGACAGCGTACAGGCGTTGGCCCTGATCGGGAAATCGGACAAGTTTTGTGCTGGTGCCGATATCAAGGCGTTTGGTGGTGGCCCGCAACACCCACGCATTCCCGAACTCGCCGAAGCATTGGAAGGAATGGGCAAGCCCTCGGTCGCGCTCATTGATGGCTTTGCATTAGGCGGTGGTTTAGAACTAGCGCTTGGCTGCACGGCAAGAATCGCGACACACCGAGCACGCATCGGGCTACCAGAAATCGAGATTGGCATCTTCCCCTCGGGCGGTGGGTTGCAACGCCTCCCGCGCCTGATCGAGTTTAACGCCGCCTTAGACCTTATCATCTCAGGCCGAAAAATCGGAGCAGATGAGGCTGCGGAAATGGGAATTGTCGACCTTTGTGTAAAACCGGAAAACCTAATTACGACCGTTCATAAGGTTTTGGCCCGTGATGACATCACGGGCCGGCTTCCGGTAACCGGTACGTCAATTGCCGATACACCTTCCAACCGCGACGCTCTGGAAAATGCGCGCAAACGGTTTACCCATAGCGGCCGGATTCTATTGTCGCAGCAGACCATCCTTGACCGCTTGGAGCAAAGCCTCGGTCAACCTTACGCGGTTGAAATCAAAGTGGATGCAGAGGTGTCCAGAGCGTTACTTCAATCCCCCCAAAGCAAGGCCCTGCGTCATTTGTTTTCGGCTGAACGAAAGGCGGGACGATCGGCTGAAGATCTTCCTGCCGTTGATGTGCCACGCACAGTCGGAATTGCAGGCGGCGGAACCATGGGGGGCGGAATTGCTCTGGCAACCGCCCAAGCCGGGATCAGCGTGGTGCTGTTTGACCCAGACGAAGGCGCCAGGCAGCGATTGAAAAAAAGGATCTCCGCCTTCCGGGATCGTCAGTTGGCGAAAGGTCGCATAAGCGCAACAGAGGGTAACGCCTTTGTGAACCGGATTGCCATTGTGGATACTCTGGAGGGTCTGTGCAATGCTGAGCTGGTGATCGAAGCCGTTATTGAAGATCTAAGCGTCAAACAGGCTCTGTTTACCAGGCTACAAGACATATGTGCGTTAGAATGCGTGTTTGCGTCAAATACCTCTTACCTGGATCTTGACGCGATGGCCGCTACCTTGTCCCGCCCGGAACGCCTAATTGGGCTGCATTTTTTCAGTCCGGCTGAGGTCATGCCGTTGCTGGAGATCGTGAAAGGTGGGCTGTCGTCAGACTTGGCATTCGCGACAGGGGCTGCGTATTCGCGTAAGCTTGGCAAACGTGGCGTGGTCATGTCCGCATGTCCCGGCTTTGCCGCAAACCGCAGCCGGTTTCCGATGATGAATGAGGCGCGCCTGCTGCTGGAAGACGGCGCCAGTCCGGTGCAGGTTGACCGTGTTTTTCGTACATTCGGGTTTCCGATGGGGCCGTTTGAAACCAACGATCTCACTGGCCTTGATATTTTGGTCAAAGGACATGCGTTCATTCCAGCTGAGCTTCGACCGGGCCGGCAGTCCGAGTTGCCGTTTGCGATGGTTGATGCCGGTCGGATAGGGCAAAAAGTCAACAAGGGATGGTACCGGTATGAAGAGGGTAACCGCAAGCCCATCGCAGACTCGGATCTGGAACAGGTTTTGAATGCGTTTCGTGAAGAGAAACGCATAATTTCCCGGAAATTCTCAGATGAAGAAGTCTTGCAGCGCTGTCTCTATGCCGCCGTCAATGAGGCTGGGCGCGTTGTGCTGGAGGGTGTCGTCACCCGTCCCGGAGATATGGATGTGATTTGGGTCAATGGCTTTGGTTTCCCAAGGGAAAAAGGTGGTATTCTGCATTGGTCTCACGGCATTGGCTTTGCGGAGATCGCAGAAATAATTGACCGCGACTTCAGGCCAGAAGATCCTGCCCGCTGGCCAG
>CALGEE010000387.1 GCA_937881525.1 uncultured Sphingomonadales bacterium
GGGTGCCAGCGGGATACGCGCCACCTCGGTCTTCAGGTTCAGCATCATGGCCAGGTTCAGGTCGGCCCGTGCGTCACGGAAGAACACCGCTGCAAAAGCCAGAAACACCAGTTGCCCCAGCAGGAAAAGTCCGCGCCGCGCCCAGCCCCTTGTGCGGTCATAGGCAATGTTCACCCGGATATGAGCATGGGTCGCCAGCGCAAATGGCATTCCCAGAAACACCGCGCTAACCAACATCAGACCCGCCAGATCCTCAGTAAAGGCGAAGGGGGCACCGAAAGCGTAGCGCATCACCACGGCCAAAACCGTCAGCGTCGCCATGCCCGCGATACAGGCCGCGCCCATGGCGCCAAGGGCACGGGTGACCCAAAGTATCACCCGGTCAATCTGTTGCGGCAGGGATGCCACCGACGGGTCTTACTGGCCGATCAGCTCAAGGACCTTGGCGCGGTAGCCAACAGCAGCCTCGCCGCCCTCCTCGGAAAGTTTCAGCCATGTGGCAGCTGCCGCCTCGCGGATCGCCGCCACATCCGCCTCGTTGAAGTCGGCATACCATGTCACACCATCGGTGGTCAGGGCGGTGCGTGCGGCGGCTTCGGCCTCGGCGTCACCATCGAACTGGAACGACTCATCCTTCAGCGTGACCAGCGCCTGATCCAACGCAGCGCGGTTCTCGGCGCTCAGACCGTCCAGCGTGGCTTGGTGCGCGACGATGGCGTAGGGCGCGGGCGGAAAGGGAAAACCGGTATAGACCGCGTGTTTTGCCACCTCCTGCAAGGAAATCGACTTGGCAAAGCGCGCAGCATAAAGCGCGCAATCCACAACGCCGGTCTGGAGCGCCGCGTAAAGCTCGTTTTGCGGCACGATTTGTGCGGCCACGCCAAGCGCGGTGTAGGTTTCAACCTGCTCGCGCGAGCCGACGCGCAGTTTGCGGGTTTTAAGCTCTTCCAGCGACTGTACGGGTTCACGGCAGAACAACGAGGCGTCGATCATCGGCAGCGCCATGAAACCCACAACGGGGATATTGCGCGCGGCAAAACCGGTGGTCAGCGCTTCTTCCACCGCCGGCAGGGCGCGCAAATGCTCTTCCGCAGTAGACACCGACCCATAGACATAAAGGCTGGCCAGATCAGGCGCGTCGCGACCGATGAAGGTGGGCCAGATAAAGGCAATCTCGGGCGTGCCGGTCTGCATCCAGCGCAATGCATCGGCATCCTTGAGGTTCATACCGCCGCCCTCGATCACATTGATCATGAAACTGCCGCTCGAATTCGCGGCCACGTTTTCCGCAAAATTGCGGATATGTGCGGATTCGGGGCGGGTCGGCGCGTAGTTATTGTTGAACCGCCATGTCACGGTCTCGGCCGCGGCAATGGTTGCGGTCAGACCTAGGGTGATGGCAGTGGCGATGGACAAAAAAGGTGCGGTCAAAGGAGCCTCCAGATGGTTATGTTTAATGAGTGTGTTATCCGCAGAAAGCTTGTTTGCAAGAAAACGTATGTTTGACCCAGTTTACCCAACATTTCCCACGTTGCGAACCGTTCGATGACACGTTCGCTTGAATCTGCCCGCTAAACAAGCTTTTTTGGCCCTGAGCTGTGTCTACGGTCGTGCAAACGCCCAGAGTTGGGCGGAGCTAACCATAGATCTGCATCATCGAGGCGCGGTGAGCTCGTTTTTCAGCGCAGCGGACCTATTTTTTCTTCAGGTTTCGTTCAGTTGGAACCCAAAACATGTTCATGCGCATGGCAGCGGAACGCTCAATCGGTGGATCGCGGCGAGCATGGTGCGCACCATCGGACCGGTGACGGCCACGTCAGCCAGTTGGAAGGTGATGCCGCGAGCGTTGGCGAAGGCCGCAAGTGCCAGTCTTGATTAGTATTAGCATTGAGAAAACGCCGCATGTGCATAACCAGCGTATCCGTCCGGTTGAGGCGCGGTGTCAGGAGTTTTCGGCCTGCCAGATCCACGGCATGAGCTCATCGATGCGATTGATTTTATGATCAGGCAAGCGCTGGAGGACCCATGTGAGCCACGCTTCGGGGTCTACGTCGTTCATCTTGGCGGTTTCAATGAGCGTGTAGGCGATGGCGGCCGCTTTTCCGCCCCCGATTGACCCCATGAACAGGTAATTCTTGCGGCCAAGGGCGATGGGGCGGATCGACCGCTCACAAGTATTGTTGTCCAGTTCGAGTTGGCCGTCGTCGAGGTAGCCGCGGGCTTTTGGCATGCGGTTTAGCGCATATCGGATCGCTTCAGCCAGTTTGGTTTTTCCGGAGATCTTGCGCAGCTGCGCCTGCAGCCAGAGCTCCAACGCGTCGAAGACTGGCTTGGCCTTGGCCTGCCGCAAGGTGACGCGCTCTTGTGGGGATTTCCCCCGCGCTTCCTTCTCGACAGCGTAGAGCTGTGCAATCTGCTTGATCGCCTGCTGGGCAATTGGAGAGCCAGTGCGCTCAACCTCATCGACAAATTTGCGGCGCACATGGACCATGCAGGCCTGTTCGTCAGCCTTGCCCTTGCCGAACAAACCATTGAACCCGGCAAAGCCGTCGGCATGGACTGTGCCAGTATAGCCCGCAAGATGGTTGCAGGGGTGCTCGCCCTTCCGATCGACGCTGAACTGATACCAGGCGCAGGGTGGTGCTGCCCCGCACCACGGGCGCTCGTCCCGGACATAACTCCAGAGCCGGGCAGTTTTGGTCTTCGTGGTGTTGGCGCGCACCTGCAGCTTGACAGGGGTGTCGTCCGCAAACAGGGCTGGCCCCGCCCGGACCAATTTGCCGATGTGCTCGGCCAGAGGCTCCAGCAGGGCCGTTGTGCGCCCAACCCAGTCGCTGAGCGTCGAGCGGTGCAAATCAACCCCTTCGCGGGCGTAGATCTTGGATTGCCGCTCAAGCGGCAGGTGATCACAATATTTGCCAACCAGCATGTGTGACACGAGGCCGGGCCCAGGCCGTCCGCGCTCGATCAAGCGGGAAGGCAGCGGGGCTTGGGCGAAGGCTTCACAGCAAGTGCAGGCCATGCGGGGGCGGATGAACCGCCGCACCACGAAGTGACCGGGGATGTAATCCAGTTCTTCTGTCACGTCCTCACCCACCTGGCGCAGGTTGCCGCCGCATCCAGCGCACGCCTCACCGGGTGACAGAATCTCATCTTCCCGATCCAGATGTGCGGGCAGCGGTTTGCGGTTATGCTGGCGCTTGGTGCCTTTGCGCGAGGCCTCTTCATTCTCTCCCGCCGGGTCGGTGGCCTGATCTTCTGCGGCTTCCGCGATTTCCGCGTCTTCCGGCAGGTCGAGGGCCAGCTGATCCATGCCTTCGGACTTCGATCCGAAGCGCGCCTTGCGGTGGCCGTGAAGCTCAGCCTTCAACTTCTCGATCTGGTAGGTCAGGGACTGGATATGTTGGACCATCAACTCGCTGGCAGATCGCAGCTCGTCAGGGTCTTCCGGCAGGGATTTGAAGGCGTCCAGCATGGAACATACCATACCAGATTGCCTCTTGAGAGGGAACGCTAAACCGCACAAAAACCCATGTTTTGTTGGGCTTTACCCCTATCCTGCGACCAGCGGTCGCCAGGTCTTTTGTGGGGTCCGCCAGTCGATCCCTTCCAGTAACATCGACAACTGCGACGGGCTCAAGCTGACCTTGCCTTCCTTGGCTGCGGGCCAAACAAACCGGCCCCGTTCCAGCCGCTTGGTGAACAGACAGGCACCCTGAGTATCCCACCAAATTATCTTCAAAAGATCACCCCGGCGACCGCGGAAGACGAACATGTGGCCGGAATACGGATCCTCGGCCAGAACCTGTTCGGCCTGTGCAGCCAGCGTGTTGAAGCCGCGCCGCATGTCCGTGATACCGGCCGCTAGCCATACCCGCGTGTTGCTCGGCACCGGGATCATTGCGCCACTGCCTCTACCATCGCCACGATCGCCGACAGCGCGGTGGGACCCTCCAGCAATATCCGCCGACCATCCGACAACGTGATATCCACACGCTGCGCGGTGACGGAACTTGTCGACGAGGTAGGCAAAACGGGTGCTGCTGGGATAGGCTCCATGCCCACAACCTCGACTGGAAGAAAGGTTGCCCCTTCAGGCACTGACAAATCCAGACCCTGCTCCCCTGATGAAAACCGAGGATCGCGAAGCCATTTATGGATCAGGTTGGTGTTCATCGCATAGCGCCGCGCAACCTGCGCAACCGAGACGCCGGAAACCCGCGCCTGCGCGCAAATCGAACGCTTCTCGTCGTCCGACCAGACGCGCTTCTTCTGACCCTTCTTGCCCGCCATCGCCCACCTCAAGATGTCCACTATCCATGGTGGACATCTAGCAGACACTCCATAACGCCGTCAGAGCGGGACAACCGGACGCTTACGTTTGATGTCGTCATGGATCGGAATGATGCGCCAGCCAGCTTCAGTCTTGGCATCCTCAATCTTAAACCTATCAGCAAGTACCTGCTCTAGCTTGAGGCTGCACAGCTCCTCAATTCGTGCACCAGTATGGGCTGCCAACCGTGTTAAGTCTGCAAGTGCCCCAGAAACGAAACATCCAGCCTTGATACAGCCTCAAACTTCACCGGAAGCCCCATGCCACCATAATTTTGGCGACTTGCTGTCGAGTTTTTATGACCTGTAATCTCATCATGTACTTCTTCGCCAACCCCAAGGTCCCTCAGCAATATCTTGAAAGTCCTC
>CALGEE010000388.1 GCA_937881525.1 uncultured Sphingomonadales bacterium
CTTCGCGAGAGATGCCGATGCCTTACGGCTGGGGCACCGGCGGCGTTCAAGTTTCAGCGGCAGTTTTGACGCCCAACGACATTTTAAAGGTCATTGATCAGGGCGCTGATGACACTACGAATGCGGTTTCTATTCGCACATTTTTTGAACGTACAGCAGGGGTTGCGACGACCACTGCGACCCAGGAGGCGACGGTGATCCAAACCAGGCATCGCATTCCAGAAGTAACGCTGTCTGAACACCAAATTATTATCTATCAAGTACCGATTCCCGAACCCCTCCGGTTTTTGGAGCCTCGCGAAAGCGAGACTCGGAAAATGCACAGCCTTGAAGAGTATGGGCTGATGCATGTGAAACTTTATGAAGACATCAGCCGTCACGGCCATATCGCAACCTCATATGCCTATCCGGTTAAAGTCGAAGGGCGCTATGTCATGGATCCCTCGCCGATCCCCAAGTTTGACAACCCCAAACTGAGCGATATGGCCGCAACTCAACTGTTCGGCGCGGGGCGAGAACAGCGCATTTATGCCTTACCACCCTATACCGAGGTCATCAGCCTTGATTTTGAAGATTACCCTTTTGAGGCCGCAAAAGCGGACCATCCCTGTGGGATGTGCTCCGCAACCGATAGCTATCTGGATGAATTGATCATGGATGACGCCGGTGGTCGGATGTTCGTTTGCTCTGACACTGATTACTGTGAGGCCCGCCAGGCAGCAGGTTATAAAGGAAAGGACGCGGCATGACTCCTTTACTGAGCGTTAAAGGTCTTACGAAACGGTACGGCGCGTTTGTTGGCTGCGCTGATATTTCTTTCGATTTGTACCCTGGTGAAGTCATGGGGATCGTTGGTGAGAGCGGGTCAGGCAAATCAACGTTATTGAATTGTATGGCGGGCCACCTGACACCTGACGAAGGGCAAGTAGTATTCGACACCCGCGCAGACGGGCCGCGGGATACAATCACCATGTCCGAGCCAGAGCGACGGATGCTGGGTCGTACCGACTGGGCCTATGTCCATCAGCACGCGCGCGATGGACTGCGCATGGGTGTGAGCGCAGGCGGTAACGTCGGAGAACGGCTTATGGCTGTCGGCGCGCGGCACTACGGTCAAATCCGCGAAAAGACGACAGACTGGCTTGGACGTGTTGAAATTGATGCCTCGCGCGTGGATGATCGGCCGACGACTTTCTCGGGCGGGATGCAGCAACGCCTACAGATTGCACGCAATCTGGTCACGGGCCCGCGCCTGGTGTTTATGGACGAACCTACAGGCGGGCTTGATGTTTCCGTTCAAGCGCGTCTGCTGGATCTATTGCGGGGGCTTGTACGCGATATGGGCCTGTCTGCTGTCATTGTCACCCACGACTTAGCTGTCGTCCGGCTTTTAGCAGACCGTCTGATGGTCATGAAAGACGGTCGTGTCGCAGAGGCAGGATTAACAGATCAGGTTCTTGACGATCCGCAGCATCCTTACAGCCAACTTCTTGTCAGCTCCGTTTTGCAGGTATGAGCTATGATTGAACTTAAAAATGTTTCGAAAACCTTCATATTGCACAACCAAGGCAGTGCAGTCATCGAAGTCATAAGTAATGTGTCATTTTCCGTGGCCGCCGGCGAATGTGTGGCACTGACCGGAGTATCTGGTGCTGGAAAATCTACGCTAATGCGTATGATCTATGGCAACTACCTGACGCAATCTGGTGAAATCCACATCGGCGATATTGATCTGGTAAGGGCCGAACCAAGAGAGGTCATCAAACTTCGCCGTGATGTACTCGGCTATGTCAGCCAGTTCCTTAGGGTGGTGCCACGCGTCCCAACTTTGGACGTGGTGGCAGAGCCTTTGCGTTCCTTAGGTGCCTCAGAAGGCGACGCCAAGGCCAGTGCAGCGGCCCTACTTCACGAACTGAACATCCCACAACGACTTTGGCCCTTATCTCCCACAACCTTTTCGGGAGGCGAACAACAGCGCGTGAACATCGCGCGCGGATTTGCCTACAACTACCCAGCGATGTTGCTGGATGAACCCACAGCAAGCCTTGATGCGGCGAACCGGGAGGTTGTTTTATCATTAATCGAGCGCGCCAAGGCGCGCGGTTCGGCGCTCATCGGTATTTTTCATGATGAAGCAGCGAGGGACCGCGTCTGTGATCGCGAAATCGATATGAGCCGCTTTACGCCAGGAGTAGCAGCGTGACGCTCCGCTGCAAACCTGTGGGACGTCTGATTGCTGTTGTCGGCCCATCTGGTGTTGGAAAAGATAGCGTTATCGAAGGACTTCAACGCAGGATTCCTGAGTTTCATCTGGTCCGCCGCGTCATCACCCGCGCACCTGAACTGGGCGGCGAAGTATATGACGCGGTGTCAGTCGCCCAGTTTCATGCTCTTGTTCAAGATGGAGCATTCGCTTTGCATTGGCACGCACATGGACTGCATTACGGCATTCCTGTGACGGTAAAGGACCAGCTCGACGATGGGACTGATTGCCTCATAAACTGCTCCCGCACTGCGTTGAAGCACGCATCAAGCGTATTTCCGCGTTTAACGGTTCTGAACATCACAGCGAAACAAGAAACGCTCACTCAGCGGCTTGCGGCACGCGGGCGGGAGACGAAAGAAGAGATGTCCAGGCGTCTCTCAGAGTCAGCGAAACCCCTACCTGAAGGTCTGAAGGTCTTACAGCTTACCAATGATGGCCCGCTTTCTGAAACAATTGCGCGGGCGGCAATGCTCCTTCAACCGGCAAGCGTGTAGCGATGCAAAAGCTCGAACCGCCCATCTTCTCGCTGGCCACACAGGGCAATCTGGTCAACGATGAAGGGTTCATTCAAATCAGGCAGCAGGCGCTGGATTGTATCAGACCATTTTGCAATGTCAGCTTCGGGCAAAGGTCCCGACAGGGTCAAATGAAATTTGAACTCTTCCATCACAAATGGATATCCCCATTGTACCAGCAACTCCTCTTGACGATCACTCAGGCGGGCTTTGCGGCGACGCGCCAATTCAGCGGCATCGGCGGGTGCTCGGAACATGTCAAGATCACGCACACATGCCGCCGCAACCCTTTGCAAAGCACTGGTTTCGCCCTGCGGAGCCAATGCCAGAAACCGCCCCATCGTCCTCAAATACAACCCCTTACACACCGCAGGTTCTACACGTTCCGCAAGGTTGAATGTGAATTGCTTCAACTCGGCGATAGTTCGATCGCTCCTCAAACGAAAGGGCGGCTTCAACGTACCGTGAAATCCATATTTTCGTGGTGTCATCGTGATGTCACACAGGCCAGCTATATTGAGCTGAGTAGCTTCACATCCGCGCACAACATCCCAGCCCAGCCAAGACGCGCCAAGATCAGCCAAGGGGCCTGCGGGCGGCACATAATAGATAGCAAATCGAGAGTATGACATGACTTCCACTTTTTCCTCATCTCCATCAAGCCAAACGCTAAGAAGTGATTTGTCAAGCAGTCTATGTCTTGCAAACGCGCAACTTGTCTTAGGTGATCGGGTGCTCAAAGGGGCTGTGACAATCGAGAACGGCATTATTTGCAATATTAGCGAGGGCGAGCATATCCCAGCTGGTGCAATTGACTGTGAAAATGATTTTGTCATTCCCGGTCTGGTCGAATTGCATACCGACAACCTAGAGCGTCATATTGAGCCTCGGCCTGATGTCGATTGGCCACATTTGCCAGCCTTGATCGCCCATGATGCTGAAATCGCTTCTACAGGCATTACAACAGTTTTTGATGCATTGCGCGTGGGATCCATTCATAGCGGCAAAGTTGGTTATAGAGATTACGCACGCAAACTCGCGGATGAATTGTTGACTGCGCGTGCTGAAGGCATGTTTAAAATTAGCCACTTTCTGCACTTGCGCGCCGAGATTTGCTCGGAGACATTGCTGGAAGAACTGGCCACCTTTGGGACTTCGGACCGAGTAGGGATCGTCAGCTTGATGGATCACACTCCGGGACAACGTCAGTTTCGTGATTTGAGCGTCCTGAAAACCTATGTCGGAAAAAAGCGCGGTCTGAGTGATCAGGAGTTTAAAGACCATGTGGAAAAATTGTTATCTTTGCAGAAGCGGTTCGGTGCCACACACGAAGCAGGCGCGGTCTCCGAAGCCTTGCGCCTCGGCGCCGTGCTTGCCAGCCACGATGATACGACTGAGGATCATGTGGCGACATCCTTCGCCAATGGGATTGGCTTTGCCGAATTCCCCACAACGATAGAGGCTGCGCAGGCGTGTCGGACCCGTGGAATTGCTGTGATGATGGGCGCCCCCAACTTAATCCGAGGCGGATCCCATTCAGGAAATGTCGCTGCAAGCGACCTTGCACGGACTGATCTTCTAGATATTGTGTCATCTGACTACGTTCCCTCGGCACTGCTGGCAGCAGCCTTCCGCCTTGCACAGATCTGGAACGATTTGCCACGCGCCATTGCGACAGTGACCCACAACCCCGCCAAGGCCGTGCGGTTGCATGACCGCGGAATTTTGGCAACGGGCTTGCGCGGAGACGTTCTACGCGTGCGTAAACTTGGCCAAACGGCTCTGCTCTGCGGTGTGTGGAGCCAAGGCAACAAAGTTGGATGATTTTGGGACCATAGTAAAAGTAGTATAACGCCGACCAACATCAGCCACAGCCATCCTGAATTTTACAGGTCGGCGTCAAACACGTTCGCACTGATGG
>CALGEE010000389.1 GCA_937881525.1 uncultured Sphingomonadales bacterium
AATATCGGGATGGATTCGCATCAAGAGGTTCCGCACCTTCATGTCCATATTTTTGGTGGAAAACCGCTCGGACCGATGCTGACCAGGTGAAATTAAGTTGCGTGACGCGAGGGAGCGGCTAGGTTCGCGCTCAGTCAATTATCCGTGAGGGGTGAAATAATGATCTTTGGTCGTACGAAATCAATCGACGCCATTTTGGCGACGGCGGAGAAGAAAGCTCTCCACCGAACGCTTGGCGCGTTTCAATTAACGCTATTCGGAATCGGCTGTGTCATTGGCACGGGCATTTTCGTATTAACCGCTGCAGGCGCGCAAAAGGCAGGGCCAGGTCTGATGCTGGCGTTCGCCATCGCAGGCGCAATCTGCATCGTGGCGGCACTTTGCTACGCTGAAATTGCTTCAATGTTGCCGGTGGCAGGGTCGGCCTATACTTACACCTACACCGTTATGGGCGAATTGCTGGCCTGGACGGTTGGTTGGGCGCTTGTGCTCGAATACGCGGTCGCGGCTAGCGCGGTCTCGGTCGGATGGTCCGGCTATTTCAGTGGCACGATATTGAACGAATTTTTCGGGATTCAGTTACCGGCAGCTTTGGCGGCAGGGCCATTGGTACTTGGTGGCGCCGAGGGCGGTATTATCAATCTGCCAGCGGTTATCATCGCTTTGCTGATGACCTGGCTCTTGATGATTGGGACCAATGAATCTGCTAAATTCAACGCGACTCTTGTGGCAATCAAGGTAACGGCGTTGACCGCGTTTATCATTCTGACTTTGCCAAAAGCCGAAATGGCCAACTTCAATCCTTTCCTGCCGGCCGGCGTTTTCGGTGGCTTTGGTTCAGGCGTTGGTGCTGTCGGCGCAGCCGCAACGATTTTCTTTGCCTATGTGGGCTTCGATGCCGTTTCGACGGCTGCTGAAGAAACGAAAAACCCGCAACGCAACGTGCCAATCGGGCTAATTGGCTCGCTTGGATTCTGTACGGTCTTCTACATTCTCGTTGCTGCCGGCGCTGTTGGCACAATCGGCGGTCAGCCCATCATGGGACCAAACGGCATACCATTCCCTGCGGGTTCTGAGGCATTGGCGGTCCAGTGCGCGCTTCCGCAATATAGCGACATGCTTGTCTGTTCGAACGAAGCGCTGGCACATGTGCTGCGTCAGATAGGCTTTGGTACCATCGGCAACATGCTTGGTATTGCAGCGTTTGTTGCATTGCCTTCCGTTATCCTCATCTTGCTTTTCGGCCAGACCCGCATCTTCTTTGTGATGTCGCGTGACGGGCTGCTGCCGGAAGGTCTGTCGAAGATCCATCCAAAGTGGAAAACGCCTTATGTCGTTACTGCGATTACCGGTGCTGTCGTCGCCTTCGCCGCTGCGTTTCTGCCGGTCGGGCAGTTGGCGGATATCGCCAATGCCGGGACGCTCTACGCGTTCATGATGGTGGCAATTGCGGTCATGATGCTACGCAAGTCGGAACCAAACCGCGTCCGGTCGTTCAAGACACCCGCGCTTTGGCTGGTTGGTCCTTTGACAATCGCGGGCTGTATCTTCCTGTTCCTAAATCTGCCGTTCGAGGCTATGATAGTCTTGCCGATATGGGGCGGAATCGGTATCGTGATTTACTATCTTTATGGTTATAAAAAGAGCCATGTTGGACAGGGCCGGGACGAAGTGCACGACCTTGATGTAGGCGCCCCATAACGACCGCTCGAGGGTAGACCTGTGGTCTGAACTGGGAAATATATTTTAGGAATAAGGGGCGCTTCGGTGCCCCTTTTCTTTGCCCTAATTATGCAAGTTGATGGGAATAGACTGCGTGGTCCCAGGCCGCGTGAACAACTTGCCCTTTTCGCACCATAGGACAAGGCCAAGCGCTACGAGCCCGCAGCTGAAAAAACCAAGCGCAACGGGAAAGACAGTGCCGTTAAACTGTTGCCCGATAAACGCACCAAGAGATGCGGCAAGAGCCGTACGTACAAAGGTTTGGAACGATGATGCCGCGCCGGCGACATGGCCAAAAGGCGTCATCGCAATTGACGAGAAGTTCGAACCGATAAATCCAATCATCGCCATATTACCCGTGAGCAGTACCATGAAGATCGGAAGCGAGGTTGGCACAAAAGTGGCCGCAAGCAATTGCAAGCCACCGAGCGCGATAAAGGTTAGCAGAGCAGTTTGCGACACACGGCGCGCGCCAAAACGTTCGACGATGCGCGAATTGGTGAAGTTTGATGCGGCAATGCCGCTGGCGATTATGGCAAAGCCAATGGTGAAGAAGTCCGCGGCATGGAATACCCGATCAAACATCTGCTGCGAGCTGTTAAGATAGCCAAACAGGGCGCCCTGCGTGACGCCAGCCCCAATCATATAGCCAGCCGAATTGCGGTTCAGGACGACGACTTTCCAAGCTTTGGCCAGTGCATGCGGTTGAATAGGAATGACATTTTCTGGCGCCAAGGTTTCGGGCAACCGCACATAGACCCAGATCGACGCGGCGACGGCCATGAAGGCCATCAGGTCAAAAATCACTCGCCAGCCAGCGAAAAGCAACACCATCTGACCAATCGTTGGCGCGACAATGGGCACGATCATGAATATGAGAAAGATTGTCGACATCCGCCGTGCCATGGCATCGCCTTCAAACTGATCGCGGATGACCGAGATGACGAGAACCCCCATTGCCGCAGCCAACAGCCCATGTGCAAACCGCATCATAAGCATGATTTCAAACGTTGGCGCTATCGAGCAGGCCAATGAAAAAATCGCAGCGCCAAGTGTTGCGACCAGCAATATCGGTTTTCGGCCATAACGATCCGACAGTGGACCGTAGATCAGCGCACCAATTCCCGTACCCGCCAAAAAGGTCGAAATTATATATTGAACCTGGTTCGGGTCGGCGATGCCAAGGCTACGGATCATCGCGGGGAATGCGGGTAACATGGCATCAATCGCAAGTGCGTTGAGCGCCATGAGAGATGACATCATGACCGTGAGTTCGCGTGGACCGATAGTTTTCTTAGCTGGATTCTGTGATGGCATATCGGGCCTATGCGGGAGCATTGGTTATTTTGCCACCCGCTAAATCGTTACAGTAGCCCTTGCTGCGCATACTGCTGAAACCGTTTTTGCCGATAATGATATGGTCGTGCACTGCAATTCCGAACTTTTTCCCCGCGTCGGCAATGTTGCGGGTCATCGCAATGTCCTGCCGGCTTGGGGCGCCATCCCCGCTTGGATGATTGCGGACGAGGATGATCGCAGCCGCGCCCAGGTCCATCGCGCGCCGGATGACTTCGCGGGAATAAATCGCGGCTTCGTCGATTGACCCTTCGCTCGCAACCTCATCACGGATCAGCATGTTTTTGCTGTTGAGATACAAGGTGCGCACACGCTCGATTGTAAGATGCGCCATGTCGGCGGGCAGATAATCGAGCAAAGATTGCCATGAGGACAAGATCGGCAGTTCACGCACTGGTTCGCTCAACAGGCGAAGCGCCGCAACCTGAACGATTTTTACAGCAGCAACGCTCGTTTCGCCCATCCATTTTTCTTGCAAGATACTGTCGGCGTCAGCGGTCAGCAGGCCAGCTAAGCTGCCATATCGGTGAATTAAGTCCTTCGCAATTTGCTTTGTATCGCGGCGCGGAATGGCGAGCGCGAGCAGATATTCGATCAGTTCATGGTCGTGGAGGCTGTCGCCATTTTTCTCCAGCAAACGTTTGCGCGAACGCGCGCGGTGGCCAACGCCATGATGCTCTGTCTTGTCCACGCTATCCGTCATCACTGCTATCCTTTTGTGATAGATACCTTTTCTGTGAATTTTGCATCGAGCCCAAGCGGCTTAAAGCGAATGGCGTTGCAACCAGACGGTTATCTGGGCTTTGTCATTGCGCCTGCGCCTATGGTTCGGGCGTTGGTTGAGGATATCAACATCAAGCGTAAGGCTATTTATTCGACAGAGGCCATGGCAAATGGCGCAACGGTTTAGGAAATGGCGCTGCGTAGCGGCTCCCGCTTGATTGCGGAACGCACGGTTGCGGGCGAAAAATACCAAACACCATCGGGCCAATGGAAAACCCGCGATGGCAGCGCGCCGGAATTGGACCCGCGCTGCCCCTGAACCTGAATTAAGCGTCAGGCGCGTGTTCCCGAATAGGGGATGATCCCGTCTTAAAACTCCCCTGGGGCACGGATGCTCATCCCCTGCCTGTTGCATTGCAACATTCTTGCGTGCGCGCTGTTGACTTGGCGCAGACGCTCTCCTAAAGCGCCGGTGCCTAGGCGGGGTTGCCCCGATTTCGTGGTGGATCCCTTTGTTAAAGAGGATGGAGTCACTTGATGTCGGACAATTCCGGGCAGGATGGCAAAGGCAAAAGTGACGCTCGGCTCGGTTCGTTAGACATGCAGCTGAAAGCGGCGCGGAAAGCCGAAGCAGAACGCGCAGGTAAAGATAAGGTTCCAGCCAAAGGAATGCGGCAAGGGAACAGGGTTTTAACTGAGCTGATCGCTGGTCCTGCTGGTGGTGCACTGGTTGGGTGGTTGTTTGACCGCTTGCTGGGTACTTCGCCTGCGCTTCTGTTGGTCTGCATGTTTTTGGGCATCGCAGTCGCCTTCAGGAACATTATAAAGATCTCAGGGGAGCGTCCGGAATAGTCTGGGCGCTTAAGTCGTATAATATGCCCACGCGAAATCGCTTGGGTGTGGAAAAAACAGGGTAGTGAACGTGGCAGGCGAAAGCGGCAAAATCGATCCGATGCACCAGTTCCAGATTGAGCCGCTCGCGCAACTCAATATTGCTGGATACGACGTCTCCTTCACAAACTCTTCGTTGTTCATGATCCTCGTATTGGGCGCTTTGTGGCTGTTCATGTGGGGCGGAATGAAACGTGACTTGGTTCCCGGTCGCTGGCAAATGGCGGTCGAAGGTGTAACTGGCTTCGTCAACAATATGCTGACCTCAAGCGTTGGTCCCGAAGGCAAAAAATATGTGCCTTTGGTGTTCTCGCTGTTCATGTTCATCCTCATGGCAAACTTCATGGGCATGATGCCATTTGGCATCGTCCCCGGCGTGCACCCATTCACGGTCACCAGCCACCTGACAATCACCGCCGTGCTTGCGGTCATCAGCTTTGGTACCGTCTTGATCGTTGGCTTTTGGAAGCATGGCCTGCACTTTTTCAGCCTATTTGTGCCACATGGCACACCTTGGTGGTTGCTGTGGCTCATCCCGCTTATTGAGCTGTTTTCGTTCCTTATCCGCCCATTCAGCCTTGCTCTTCGTCTTTTTGTCGCCATGACAGCTGGGCACGTGTTGATGAAGGTTTTGGCGGGCTTTGTAATCAACGGCCTGAACGCAGAAGCTGCGTGGGTGCCATTGGTTGTCAGCATCCCTTCTTTTATCCTGATGATCGGTATCACGCTCCTTGAGCTGCTGGTATGCGCCATTCAGGCCTATGTATTTGCACTTTTGACTTCGTTGTACATCAACGACGCGGTTAATTTGCACTGAGTTTTTTCTACTACCCATATGTATTTTTGACAGGAGTTATTATCATGGACGCAGAAGCAGCAAAATTGATCGGTGCAGGTCTTGCAGCAATTGGTGCCGGCCTCGCCGCTGGTGGTGTTGGTAACGTTTTCGGTTCGTTTCTTCAGGGCGCTCTGCGCAATCCTGCAGCAGCAGACGGTCAGCAGGGTCGTTTGTTCATCGGCTTCGCAGCTGCCGAACTTCTCGGTCTGCTTGCGTTCGTTGTTGCGATGATCCTGATCTTCGTTGCCTAATTGACGGTTTCGCCTCGGCACAATGCCGGGGCATTCTTTCATAAGGACAAGCGCGTAATATGCCCCAGATTAATCAGATCCTTGAAACCTATGCATCGCAGTTTTTTTGGCTGCTTATTGTCTTTGGCCTGATCTATTTTACGATCGGTCATGGCATGTTGCCAAAAATTGAAGCGAGCATGGACGCGCGTGATCGCAAGATTGCGGACGACCTTGCTGCGGCTGAGCGTGCCCGGACAGAGGCAGACAATCTGGGCGACAGCGGTGCTGCCGACCTCACGGCGGCACGGAACGCGGCGCAAGCCAAATCCTCCGCTGTCAAGGCGAAGGCCGCAAAGGACGCCGATGCGCGTCTGGCGAAGGCCGATGCCGAAATCAGCATTAAGGTCGCTGCGTCTGAAGCAGAGCTGGCAAAGGCGACAGCCAAGGCATTGGCAGGCATTGAAGCCGTTGCGGCAGACGCTGCGGCGGATATCGTCGCCAAGGTTTCCGGTGCCAAGGTCACACCTGCGCAAGCCGCAACAGCAGTGAAGGCGGTAA